>NZ_DCNR01000020.1:47941-73876 GCF_002322065.1 Dermacoccus sp. UBA1591
GTGGGGACCCGCTCGTCATGTCAGTCACGCTGCCGCGGCGACGCGCCGTCGCGCGGCCGGTTCAGCCAGCGCGGCGCCCGCGCGAACCGCTCTCGGTCGCGGCGCCTCAGTCCTCGCTGACGGTGACGGTGACGTCGATGTTGCCGCGCGTCGCGTTGGAGTAGGGGCACACCTGGTGCGCCTTGTCGGCGAGCGCCTGCGCCTCGTCATGCGGCAGGTCGGGTATGACGACCTCGAGTTCGACGGCCAGGCCGAAGCCCTCCCCGGCCTTGCCGATGGAGACGCGCGCGCCGACGCTCGACTCCCCCAGGTCGGCGCCCGCGCCGCGGGCCACCATCTGCAGGGCCGAGTGGAAGCACGCGGCGTATCCGGCGGCGAAGAGCTGCTCGGGGTTCGCGCCGTCACCCGAACCGCCCATGGCCTGCGGGACGGCGAGGTCGAGGTCGACGCGACCGTCGCTGGAGTGGACGTGGCCGTTGCGGCCGGCGCCGGTGGCGAGTGCTTCTGCGGTGTAGATAGGTTCCATGCTCGGTGCAACCACGCGGGCCCGCCGGCCATTCCATGACGGCGCCGCCGTCGGTGCTGCCATGAGCGCTACCGTCACGGATCGACGACGGCATCCACCCCAACGCAGCGTTATGCAACCTTGATGCGAAAGGCGTGTGTCACGTCACACCGATGAAACATCTTGCTCATAAGCTCCCCTCGACGCGTGACCACGATCAGGAAGGCAGCGCATGTCGACACCCGCAGCGCCGGTTCATGACGAACCGGCCGGCGAGCACCTCTCCCGGGGGCTCTCCAACCGCCACCTCCAGCTCATCGCCATCGGCGGAACGATCGGCACGGGCCTGTTCATGGGCTCGGGCAAGACGATCAGCGTCGCCGGCCCGTCCGTCATCCTCGTGTACGCGATCATCGGGTTCTTCCTGTACTTCGTGCTGCGCGCCATGGGTGAGTTGCTGCTGAGCAACCTCAACTACAAGTCGTTCGCCGACTTCGCGGGCGACATCCTCGGCCCGTGGGCCTCCTACTTCGTCGGCTGGACGTACTGGTTCTGCTGGATCGCGACGGCGATCGCCGACACGACCGCCATCGCCAAGTACATCCAGTACTGGTGGCCCGACACCCCGTCGTGGATCCCCGCCGTCGGGCTCGTCGCGCTGCTGTTCCTGCTCAACCTGCCGAGCGTCAAGGCGTTCGGCGAGCTCGAGTTCTGGTTCGCGCTCATCAAGGTCCTCGCGATCATCACGCTCATCGTCGTCGGCCTCTACATGATCTTCACAGGCAGCTCGCACGGCGGGCAGAAGTCGTCGTTCTCGAACCTGTGGTCGCACGGCGGCATCTTCCCCATGGGGTTCATGGGCTTCGCCGCGGGCTTCCAGATCGCCGTGTTCGCGTTCGTCGGCGTCGAGCTCGTCGGCACCGCCGCTGCTGAGACGAAGGACCCGGAGAAGAACCTGCCGCGCGCCGTCAACTCGGTGCCGATCCGCATGCTGTTGTTCTACGTCGGCGCGCTCGTCATCCTCATGTCGGTGCGTCCGTGGACGGAGTTCAAGGCCGGCGAGTCGCCGTTCGTCAAGATGTTCGCCCTCGCCGGTCTCGCCGCGGCCGCGGGTGTCGTCAACTTCGTGGTCATGACGTCGGCCGCCTCCTCCGCGAACTCGGGCATCTACTCGACCTCACGCATGGTCTACGGCCTCGCCGAAGAGAACGACGCGCCGCGTGTGTTCTCGCGCCTGTCACGCAACCGCGTGCCGGTGGCTTCCCTCGCCTTGTCGTGCGGGTTGCTGCTGCTCATCGGCCTGCCGCTGCTCGGCGCGAGCGGCAGCGTCGCCGACGCGTTCGACAAGATCACGACGGTCTCCGCGATCTGCTTCATGTTCGTGTGGACGATCATCCTCATCAGCTACGTCGTCTACCGCCGTCGCCGCCCGCACCTGCACGAGGCGAGCACCTTCAAGATGCCCGGTGGCGTCGTCATGTGCTACGCGACGATGGCGTTCTTCGTCTTCGTGCTGTGGACGCTGTGGATCAAGGACGACACCCGTCAGGCGTTGCTGTGGACGCCGCTGTGGTTCGTCATCCTGCTCGCCGCGTACTTCCTCATCGTGCGTCGTCGCCCGGCGCACGAGCAGCTGCGTGCCGAGCACGCCGCGAAGGTGGAGCGGGAGAACGCCGAGGTCACGCGTCGTAGCTGACCCGGCTCGCCCACGACGACGGGGTGTCGTCCGCTCAGGCGGACGTCACCCCGTCGTCATGTCGACACGCGGCTGTGAGTCTCGTGCAGTCGCAATCGGCTCATCCCCAGGTGTGACGGCTGTGGATGACGAACGCGGCGCCGCGAAGCCAGGCGTCAGGGTGGAGCCATGACTGCTGCGCACGAACCCATCACCGACCTCACCGAGCTCGTCGCGACGTGGACGACGCTGCTCGAGACCGCCCCGCTGCGCGGGCGCAACCTGTGGCTGATGTTCCTCGACCCGAGCGCCCGCCCGCTGCCGGCCCTCACGCAGATCGAGGGCCTCAGCCTCACCCCGGATGCCCGCTCGATCGACAGCCTCGGCGAGCTCGTGCGTCACCTCGTCGACGATGATCGCGTCCCCAGCGGCGCGGCACTGTGCCTCGAACGATCGGGCACGACCGGCGCGTCACCGTTCGAGGAGGGCTGGGCCGACGCCCTGACCCGTGAGCTCGGCGAGCACCTCGCGTGGCCCGTGCTCGTGCGCACACCCGGCGGCATCACACCCGTGCGGTTGTGGTCGAGCGCGGCCTGAGACGTGCGTCGTTCGTCGGCACCGGATCGGCGCGGGCGCCGCCCGGGCCCGATTCGCGGACGCCTACGCTGGAGACATGACGTCCAATCCTGCCGCCGTGACCACACGCATCGTCCCGCCCGCCGTGGCGCACGACCTCGTCCGCACCGTCTGTGACGCGCTCGGCAGCGACGAACGCGAGGCGCGCCTCGTCGCCGACCACCTCGTCGCCGCCAACCTCGCGGGGCACGACTCGCACGGTGTCGGCATGATCCCGACGTACGTCGGCTCGGCCGCCGCGGGTGGGCTCGTCGTCAACGCCGAACTGGAGACGGTGACGGACGCGGGCGCCGTCCTCGTCGTCGACGGCGTGCACGGCTTCGGTCAGGCGATGGCGTTCGACGCGATGGCGGTCGGCATCGAACGGGCCCGCGAGTACGGTCTCGCGCTCGTGGGCCTGCGCAACTCCCACCACGTCGGCCGCATCGGTCACTGGGCCGAGCAGTGCGCGGCGGCGGGGCTCATCAGCATCCACTTCGTCAACGTCGGCGGCAGCCTCATGGTCGCGCCGTTCGGCGGCAGCGACGCCCGTTTCAGCACGAACCCGTTCTGCGTCGCCTTCCCGCGTGTCGGTGAACCGACCATCCTGCTCGACTTCGCGACGAGCGCCATCGCGTACGGCAAGGCGCGTGTCGCGCACAACAAGGGCGTCGAGGCACCCGAGGGCAGCCTCATCGACCACGAGGGGCGCCCGACGGACGACCCGTCGGTGCTGTTCGACGAACCGCACGGCGCGCTGCGTGCCATGGGTCTGCACAAGGGCGGGGGCCTGGCCATCATGTGCGAACTGCTCGGCGGCGCCCTCACAGGCGGGCTGACGACGCGTGAGGAGACGGCGCACGATGCGACGTCGATCTACAACTCGATGACGAGCATCCTCATCGACCCGAACGCACTCGGCTCACTCGACTCCGGCGCGGCCGATGCTTTCCTCGAATGGGTCAAGGCCTCCCCCGCGCCCGCCGGCGCCGAGCATGGGCCGCTGCTGCCCGGCGAGGTCGAACGCGCCACGCGCGCCACCCGCACCCGCGACGGTCTGCCTGTCGACGAGACGACGTGGCGCGGCATCGCCGACGCGGCGCGCGCCGCAGGCGTCCCCGACGACGACACCACCCTCGCCGCCTGGAACGCCTGCGCCGCCGCCTGAATGCGTCAGAGCTCCTGAGCGCGTCAGCCCGCCGTCACGCTGACGTCGTCGACGAGGAAGCTCGTCGCGAGGTCGGCGTCCTCGCTCTCACTGAAACGCAGCGTGACGCTGCGGCCCTTGTACGCCGACAGATCGACGGTGTGACGCACGTAGTCGCTGCTCGCATCGAGGTTCGAGGCTGACGCCACACGCTTCGTCGAGGTGCCGTCGACGACGTCAAGACTGAACGTGTCGTAGGCGCGCGAGCCGGTCTCGGCCGTCACGACACGGCTCCAGTACGTCAGCGTCGGGGTCTTCGCGTTCGCGGGGATCGTGACGCTCTGGCTGAGCGATTCGCTGACGCGTCGGCCGTTGCCGCCCAGCCACGCCTTCGCCGCGCCGCCGTGCGCGGCGTACGTCACATCGGTCGTGATGGCGCCCGTCGTGCCGCCCCAGCCGCGGGTGCCGGATTCGAAGTCACCGTTGACGAGAAGATTCGTGTCCGGTGTAGGAGTCGGCGTCGGGTCGGTCGGCGGCTGCGCGGGCGTCGCGCCGAACAGGGTGCAGCCCTTGAGCCCGAGGTCGATGCGCCCGGCGGTGAAGCACGCGGTGAGCGGGTACGTCTGCTGACCGTAGCTCTGGCCCTGGTGGACGCTGACGTTGCCCGCCGCGTCGACCTCGCACGGATTGTCGAGTGTGCAGCGCTTGCCGTCGTCGTTGCCGGTGTTGTTGATGCCGATGACGGTGCCGCTCGTCGCATCGACGATCGGCGAGCCGGAGCTGCCGTGAGGCGTCTGGCACGTCGAGTAGCGGATCGAGTCGTTCATCGTGTAGCCGCCCTCCTTCAACCGGTACACGAAACCGTTGATCGCGCAGCCGTAGTGCTGCTTCCAGTAGCCCGACGGAATGTCGATGCTCGTCTCGTCGCTCGGGTGCGTGGCCGCGAGCGGGCGAGCGGTGACGTTCTTCGCCGCGAGCTGCGCGTACGTCGACGTGCTGCGGTACACGGCGACATCGGTGCCCGTCATCGTCGCGTACTGGAGGCGATCGAGTGTCAGCTTCGTCACGGTGTGCGCGTCGCTGCCGCCGAGCACGGTCGCCGAACGTGTCACGGCCTTGTCGTAGACGAACGTCGACGGCTCCGGCATCGTGCCGATGCAGTGCCCGTTCGTCAGGACGAGGGCCTTGTCGGTGTCGGCAGCGCCGGGGAAGCGCACGAGCGAACCCGAGCAGTTGTCGAGCGCGACGATCGCGTCGTACGTGGCGAACCGCGTCGCGGCGCTCGATGCGGGAGCCGAGGCGAGGGTGGCTGCGCCGACGACGGCGCTGAGCGCGACCAACGGGATGCGGGTGCGAACGGCCATGGGGATCTCCTGGTGATGAGGCGGGCGCACCCGCGTCGACACGGCGTTGTCACACCGCAAGTCACACAGTAGAACGACAGGTCATGTCCAGGTGGCGTTGAGCTTCGGAGAATTCTCGCCACGCCCCTACCGGCACGGCATGAAATGATCCAGCCATGAACTATGCGGAGAGCGTCGTCGATCTGGTCGGAAACACCCCTCTGGTCAAGCTGGGCACCGTCGCGCGTGAGGCGGGCGTGCGCGCGACCGTCCTCGCGAAGGTCGAGTACTTCAACCCCGGCGGCTCGGTCAAGGACCGCATCGCCCTCAAGATGATCGAGGCGGCCGAGGCCTCCGGCGAGCTGAAGCCCGGCGGCACCATCGTCGAGCCGACCTCGGGCAACACCGGCGTCGGTCTCGCGCTCGTCGCGCAGCGCAAGGGTTACCGCTGCATCTTCGTCTGCCCCGACAAGGTCGCCAAGGACAAGATGGACGTGCTGCGCGCCTACGGCGCCCAGGTCGTCGTCACGCCGACGTCCGTCGCGCCCGACCACCCCGACTCGTACTACTCGGTCTCCGACCGCATCACGCAGGAGACACCCGGGGCGTGGAAGCCGAACCAGTTCTTCAACCAGCACGGCCCGCAGTCGCACTACGAGACGACCGGCCCGGAGATCTGGCGCGACACCGACGGGCGCGTCACGCACTTCGTCGCGGGCGCCGGCACGGGCGGCACCATCTCGGGCACCGGCCGCTACCTCAAGGAGGTCAGCGCCGAGCGCCCCGAGGCCGACGGTGGGCCCGTGCGCATCATCGGCGCCGACCCGGAGGGCTCGATCTACTCGGGCGGCACCGGGCGTCCCTACCTCGTCGAGGGCGTCGGTGAGGACATGTGGCCCGGCGCCTACGACCCGTCGGTGCCGGACGACGTCATCGCCGTCAACGACGCCGAGGCGTTCGCCATGACGCGTCAGCTCGCCGAGAAGGAGGGCCTGCTCGTCGGCGGTTCGAGCGGCATGGCCGTCGTCGCCGCGCTACGCGTGGCGAAGGACCTGCCCGAGGACGCCGTCGTCGTCGTTCTGCTGCCCGACTCCGGGCGCGGCTACATGTCGAAGATCTTCGACGACGCGTGGATGAACTCCTACGGCTTCATCACCGGCGAGGGCGAGCGCACCGTCGGCGACGTGCTGCAGGCCAAGTCCGGCGACCTGCCCGACCTCGTCCACACCCACCCGCAGGAGACGATCCGCGACGCGATCGACATCATGCGCGAGTACGGCGTCAGCCAGCTCCCCGTCGTCGCCGCCGAGCCGCCCGTCATGCTCGGCGAGGTGCGCGGCGCCGTCAGCGAGCGCACGCTCATGGACCTGTTGTTCGCCGGGGACGCGCAGCTCAGCGACGCCATCGCCGACCACCTCGGCGAGGGCCTGCCGCTCATCGGCCGCGGCGAACCGGTGTCGGCGGCGCGCGAGGCGCTGCATGACGAGGGCGCCGTCCTCGTCGTCGACGGCGGCCGCCCCATCGGCGTCCTCACCCGCTTCGACCTGCTCGAGGCGCTCGCGAACTGACGCCGGACCCTGGCGTCAGGACGCAGGAGTCCCGCCGTGAATCGCATGCCGGTCGGGGCGCAGTTCGTGTTGCTGGCGCTCATGTGGGTTCGAGCTTCCTGGTCACGAAGGTCGGCCTCGAGGTGGCTGTCCGTTGTGCAGGTGCTCGCCCGCATGGCGAGCGGCGCGCTCGCGCTGCTCGCGATCTGTGCGGTGCGGCGCCAACCGCTCCCGCGGGATCGTGCGGTGCGAGGCCACCTGCTCGTCGTCACGATGCTGTTGTGAGTCGTGCCGTTTCTACTCTTCGCGTGGGCCGAGCAGCACGCCTCCTCCATCCTGGCGAGCATCTAAGACGTGACGGCGCCGCTCATGACGATGATCGTCGCCGTCGCGGCGCTGCCGGAGGAACGGCTGACGCGTGATCGCGCCATCGGCCTCGTCCTCGGCTTCGTCGGCGTGCTCACCATCCTGTCGCCGTGGCACTCACTCGGCGGTTCGAGCGCGACGGGTCAGCTCGCATGCCTCGCCGCGACCGCGTGCTACGGCCTCGGCTTCACCTACCTGCGCAAGCAGATCGCTCCGCGTGGGCTGCCGGCGCTCGCCGTCGCGTGCTTCCAGGTCTCGCTCAGCGCGCTCGTGCTCACGCCGTTCGTGGGCCGCGGCGAGGTGCACCTCAGCTGGCGCGTCGTGCTGAGCATGCTCGTTGGGCGCACCTGGCACGGGCATGGCGTTCGTGTGGAACACGAATGTCGTGAGTGCCTGGGGCGCGACGAACGCGTCGAGCGTCACCTACCTCACGCCCGTCGTCGGCGTCGTCTTCGGTGTCATCTTCCTCGGGGAGCACATGACGTGGAGCGAACCGATCGGCGCCGTGCTCGTCGTACTTGGCATCGTCGTGAGCCAAAGACGATTGAAGCGGCTGACGTCCCGCTGAGCTGATCGCGAGAGGACGCGGCGCCGTCGAGGGCTCGTCCGTCAGGCGCTGACGCGGTCGGCGCCGGCGTAGATGTTGAAGTGGTCGCGGCGCATCATGCCGACGAGCACGAGTCCGTATTCCTCGCACAGATCGACGGCCATCGAGCTCGGCGCCGATACCGCGACGATGCCGCTGACGCCCGCCGCGACGGCCTTCTGGACGATCTCGAAAGACACCCGGCCGGACACGACGAGCAGCCGATCCGTCGCGGGCAGCTCACCCTCCATGAGGGCGCGACCGAGCACCTTGTCGACGGCGTTGTGACGCCCGACATCCTCACGCACCGGCCCCAGCACCCCGTCGTACGTCGCGAGGGCTGCCGCGTGCAGCCCCCCGGTGCGTTCGAAGGCACGCTGGCCGCGGCGCAGAGCGTCGGGCAGTTCGCGAGCGACGTCGGCGCTCAACACCTTTTCGCACGTCGCGATGGCGGGTCCGAGCGTCAGCTGGTCGGCGCTGCACACGCCGCATGCCGCGCCGGTGACGAACGAGCGCGGACGCGGTGGTTCGACGCCGGCGGCGAGGGTGATCTCGATGGCGTCGGTCTCGTTCTTCCAGCATCCGCGCAGCTGACGGATGTGCTCCGGCGCGCTCGTTCCCGACTCGACGAGCAGCCACCCGGCGGCGAGTTCGGTGTCGTGCCCGGGCGTGCGCATGAGGACAGCCAGGGTCGTGTCGTCGAGGTGCAGTTCGAGGGGCGCCTCGACGACGAGGTCGTCGGGGCGACGGCTCATGCCCCCGGCGTTGATGCGGTGGACGGGGCGGCGCGTGGTCATCTGCGGCACCTCGCGAGCGTACTCTCATCGCATGAACGGACGCGAGAACACGTACGTGAAGCAGCGAGCCGGCGCGCCGTCCGGCTTCTTCGCCACGGAGGCTGCGGGGTTGCGGTGGCTCGCCGCAGCGAGCGCCGATGGGGGCGTCGACGTCGTCGAGGTGCTCGACCAGGACGCCACGTCGGTGACGTTGGAGCGCCTAGACGAGGCTCGCCCGAGCGACGGCGTCGACGCGGCCGCGGCCCGGTTCGGTGCTGCTCTGGCGGCGACGCATGCGGCGGGTGCCCCCACGTTCGGTGCGCTGCCGCCCGGCGCGTCGACGTACTTCTTCGGTCCGCTCGATCAGCCGCTCACGCTCCCCCATGTCGAATCGGCGACGTTCGGGGCGTTCTACACGCAGGCCCGGCTGCGACCGGTGCTGGAACGCACGCGGCTGGCGGGACGCGACGCTGACCTCGCGCAGCGCGTCTGCGGCGCCGTCGAATCGGGGGCCGTCGACACCTGGGGCGCCTCGGGTGAGTTCGTGCGGCCCGCCCGCGTACACGGCGACCTGTGGAGCGGCAACGTCCTGTGGACGCGCGGCGGCGCCGTCGTCATCGACCCCGCGGCGTGCGGGCACCACCCGCTCGCGGACCTCGCGATGCTGACGATGTTCGGCGCCCCCGGGCTCGAGGCGATTCTCGATTCCTACGCCGAGGCCGCCCACCTGCCCGACGACTGGCGCGAGCAGCTGCCGCTGCATCAACTGTTCGGCTGGCTCGTCCACCTGCACCTGTTCGGCGCAGGCTACGCCGAGCCCGTCTCGCAGGCCCTCGACGCGTCGGCCCGGCTGTTGGGCGTGTGAAGCCTTGGAGGCGTGCGCTCAGTCGCGGACCTCACGGTCCATGGCACAGCGTCTGACCGTGGCGTTGCCCCGCTCCTGACGGCTTGCGACGCGACGCCCGACCGTATGCTGATGCCGCTCGCGAGCCGCGGAGCCAGCGCTGCCACATCCCGCGGCGCGTGCGTTCGCCCAGCGGCGCGTCAGGTGGACGAGACGTTGGCGGTGAACCAGGCCGCGAGGTCGCGCGCCGAGGTGTCGACGAGCGTCGCCCAGTCGAACGCGGAGGCGTCGGCGTCGTCCGAGACGTGCTTGACGACGCGCACGGGCACGTCGAACGCCTGGCAGGCCGCGACGACGGCGTAGCCCTCCATGTCGACGAGCGACGCGCGCTCGGCAAGAGCATCCCGCACCTGTGCGTCGCTGACGAACAGGTCACCCGTGGCCAGGACGAGCTCTGGGTCGCCTGCCCCGACGCCGAGGCGCTCGCGCACGTCGTGGCCGAGGGCGCGGATCGCGTCGGCACTGATGTCGTGGTTGAGCACGACGCCCGGCTCGAAGACGCCGCGCATGCCGGGGCGCAGGGCTCCACATGAGCCGAGGTTGACGACCTGCAGCCCCGCCCGTTCCTGCGGCGTACGCTCCGCGAGTGCCCGCGTCGTTGCGATTGCCGCCGCGGTCTTGCCCAGGCCGGTCAGGACCACGTCGACGTCAGCGGGAAGATAGCGCGTCTCGCTGGCCGCCGCGGCGACGACGAGCGTCGTCACCGCTGTGCGTCAGCGTTGCCCTGCCACTGCTGCGAGGGCTCGCCCGAGCCGCCCGCGAACTGCTGGCCCATGCTCTGCGACGCCGGCGCATTCCACTGCTGCGCCCCGCCCTGCTGACCCTGGTGCGCCTGCTGCCCGCCCTGCTGGCCGTCAGGTGCGATATAGACGGCCGTGCCGTAGGCGCACACCTCGATGCCGGTCTGTGCGAACTCGTTCGTCTCGAAGCGGAATGCCACGACGGCGTTCGCGCCGCGCGCCTGCGCCTCGGCGGCCAGGCGGGACAACGCTTCACGGCGGCACTCGACGAGCAGTTCGGTGATGCCCTTGAGCTCACCACCGGCCATGGCCTTGAGCCCGGCGCCGATGTTGGAGCCGATGTGGCGCGAGCGCACCGTCAGGCCGAAGCACTCACCCATCGTCGCCTCGATGCGGTGACCGGTCACGTCGTTCGTCGTCACGATGATCATGACGTCGAGTCTAGGCGGCACGCACCGTCCGCGGGGGTGCATCGCCGCGCCTTCTCCGACCCTTGTTCCAGGCGCCTTCGCGCGGCTACGCGGCGTCAGCCCTCGAAGCGCGCGACGTCGCCGGCACCGACGCGCACCACGGTCGGCGCCGCGTCCGTGTAGTCGATGACGCTCGTCGGGCGCGGCTCGACCTCATCGGCATCGATGACGATGTCGACCTCGTGGTCGAGTGCGTCCTTGACGGCCCAGCCGTAGGTGAACGGCTCGTCCTGGTCGGGCAGAATGAGCGACGTCGACAGCAGCGGCTCGCCCAACTCCGCGACGATGGCACGCGCGATCGGATGGTCGTCGAGACGCACCCCGACCGTCTTCTTCTTCGGGTGCACGAGCTTGCGCGGCACCTCCGCCGTCGCCGGCAGGATGAACGTGTACGGCCCCGGCGTCGAGGCCTTGATCGCCCGAAACGCGGCGTTGTTGAGCTGTACGAGCTGACCGAGTTGTGCGAAGTCCTCGCACACGAGCGTGAAGTCGTGCTTGGCGTCGAGGTGCCGGATGCGCACCATGCGCTCCTTGCCCTCGGCGTTGCCGAGCGCGCAACCGAGAGCGAAACCTGACGACGTCGGGTAGGCGATGAGCGCGCCGTCACGCAGAGCGTCGACGACCTGACGAACGGTGCGCGGCTGCGGGTTCTGGGGGTGGATGTCGAGGAAGAGCGCCATGCCTCAGGCTACGCCGCGCGGATCACGCGCCGCCACCCTGATCCCCCGCGCGTGACGGCGGGTGTGGGCGACGAACTCGGCGAGGATGAGCGGCCAGTCGCCGTACCGGGCGCGCGCGCCTGCGTTGTCGTCGTCCCAACCGTCGTGCTCGAAGGTGACGCGGGTGCCCCATTCGCTGTCGCTGAACCGGACGCTGACGCGGCTCGGATGACGATGCTCGCCGCGGCGCCAGCAGTCGAAGACGATCGACGAGCGCAGGTCGACGCTGACGACCTCGCCCCACGCGCGATCCTCGCCGCCGATTCGGAAGCTGACGGTCCCGCCCGGACGGGCCTCGATGACGACGCCCGCATGACGCGCGGGGTCAGGAGTCTGCAGCGGCGGCCACCACTTGCTGATCTCGCCGACGAACAGGTAGAACGCGGCCGCCGGCGGCACCGGGACGTCATGGGTGAGCGTGATCTTGTCCACCGACGCATCTCCCTGGCTCTCGACAGCAGCCCGCACACTATGGCACGGGCGACGAGGTCGGATGGGGATTCGCACCCACCCGATCCGCAGGGTCCGATTCGTGGGACGACGCGCGGCAAGAACGCGTCCGGGCAGCGGGTCCGGGGACAGCGTCAGGGCGCCGCCGCCACCGCGGCCGTCATTCGGCGACGTGCATCCTCACCTCGGTGGGCAGCACGACCGTGCGGCTGACGGTGCACAGCTTCTCGTGGGACAACTCGACCGTCTCCGGGTAGACCTTGCGCGCGGCGTCGCCGGCGTCGCCCTCGGGAAAACGGACGGTGAACGTCACGTCGATCGGGCCCATGTGGTTGCCCTGCTCGTCGCGCACCTTGTCGCCCTCGGCGACGACGTCGAACTGCGTCGGCTCGCTGCGGCGCGTGGTGAAGATGTCGACGTCGATGGCACTGCACCCGGCGATCGCGGTGAGCAACAGCTCGACGGGCGTGAAGTCGGTGTCGTCACCCGAGCCGAACTCGAGGGTGCCGCCGCGCGCGTTCGTCGCGACGAAGCGTCCAGCGCTCGTGCGGGAGATGCTGACGCTGCGGTGGGGGTCGTTGGCGCTCATACGCCCATCGTGCCACTAGGCTGCCAGGCGTGCCCGACGCAGCCAGCCCCAACGCCCCCCGCCCCGACTCCGGACGCCTCGTGCTCGTGCGCCACGGCGAGACGCAGTGGTCACGTGACGGGCGCCACACCGGCACCACGGATCTGCCGTTGCTGCCCGCCGGGGAGGCCGTCGCGCGGGCGGCCGGGCAGGCGCTCGCCGGACACCACTTCGTCGCGGAGTTCGTCTCCCCGCTGCTGCGCGCGCGGCGCACGGCCGAACTCATCGGGCTGCAGAACCTCGAGATCGACGACGACCTGCGCGAGTGGGACTACGGCGGCTACGAGGGCAAGTCGACGCCGCAGATCCGTGAGGAGGTCGGGTACGACTGGGAGATCTTCGCCGACGGCGTCATCCCTGGCGAGACCCCGGGTGAGACGGTCGAGGACGTCGCCGCGCGCGCCTCGCACGTGCTCGCACGGGTGCATCCGCTGCTGGAGCAGGGCGACGTCATCCTCGTCGCCCACGGGCACCTGCTGCGCATCCTCGCCGCCGCGTACCTGCGTCAGCAGCCGCGCTTCGCGGCGTCGCTGCAGCTCGACGCCGGCGCCGTGTGCGCCCTCGACACGCACCACGGAATCCCGACGATCGCCTCGTGGAACACGACGCACCTGCCGTCGGTCTGAGGTCGTACCTGCGTTCTGTGCCCTGGTCGCACGAGCTGTGTGACGTCGATTCAGGCTGCTTCTTCCGCGGGATTCCGCGATTGTCGGCGCTCACCTCTAGCGTGTGAGACATGCGCATCCTGCACACGTCCGACTGGCACCTGGGCCGCTCGTTCCACGGCGAGGGCCTCGGTGAGGCTCACTCCGCCTACTTCGACCATCTCGTCGACCTCGCGCGCGACGAGCAGGTCGACGCCGTCCTCGTCGCCGGAGACGTGTACGACCGGGCGCTGCCCAACCCGCGCACCGTCGAACTGCTCGACGACGCCCTGTGGCGGTTGCTCGACACCGGCGCTCGCGTCGTCGTCACCTCCGGCAACCACGACTCGGCGTCCCGGCTCAACTTCGGCTCGCGCATCATGGAGCATGCGGGTCTGCACATCCGCGCCGCCTATGAGGGCATCACCCGGCCGGTGGCGGTGCCGCGGCGCGGCAGCGACGAGATCGCCGGTCACGTCGTCGCGCTGCCCTACCTCGAACCGTCGGTAGCTGCGGGCGTGTTCGGCCTCGATGAGGGAACGCATCGGGCGGTGCTGAGCGAGGCGGTCGCGCGCTCGCGAGCCCAGGTGCCTTACAACGGCGCGCCCGTCGTCGCGATGGCGCACGCGTACTTCGCCGGGGCGACGACGAGCGACTCAGAGCGCGACATCAGCGTCGGCGGCCTCGGCCAGGTACCCACGTCCGTCGTGTCAGGCTTCGACTACGCCGCGCTCGGGCACCTGCACGGCCCGCAGACGCTCGAAGAGCACGTGCGCTACAGCGGCAGCCCCGTCGCGATGTCGTTCAGCGAGGCAGGCCACACGAAGGGCACGTGGCTCATCGACGTCACACGTGGTGCCGCGCGTGGGGAATTCATCGAGGCGCCCGTGCACCGCCCGCTCGCGACGCTCGTCGGCGAACTCGACCACCTGCTCGCCGAGCCCGCACTCGCCCACGCCGAGGCGGCTTGGTGCCAGGTGACGCTGACCGACGAGATTCGGCCGGCCGCGGCGATGGATCGGCTGCGAGCCCGCTTCCCGCACACCCTGCGGCTCTCCTTCGAATCGGCCCGCAAGGATGATGCGCCGCTCACGTACGCCGAGCGCCTCGCCGGGCGCGACGACGTCGAGCTGTGCTGCGACTTCCTCGCCCACGTGCGCGGGGGACGCGGTCCCAACGCGACCGAACGCACCGCCATCGGCCACGCCGTCGCCGCGGCGAACCGCCACGACGCCGAGACCATGCGCGACGACGGCTCGATGTTCGACCTGGAGGCCCTGCGATGAGATTGCACTCGCTCACCCTCGAGGCGTTCGGGCCCTTCCCCGGGCGCGAGCACATCGACTTCGACGCCCTCGATCAGGGCATCCTGCTCATCAACGGTCCCACCGGCTCCGGCAAGAGCTCGCTGCTCGACGCCATCGCGTTCGCGCTGTTCGGCGACGTGCCCGGCGCCCGCAAGTCGCTGCGTCAGAGCCTGCGCAGCCACCACGCCGAACCGTTCGCCGAGCCGCGCGTCGAGCTCGAGTTCAGCGTCGGACGCACCCGCTGGCGCGTGCAGCGCACCCCCCAGTGGGAGGCGCCCAAACGCCGCGGCACGGGCACGACGACGCGTCAGGCGTCGGTGCTTCTCAGCCAATGGCGCGACAACGCATGGCATCTCGTCTCGCAGCGCATCGACGAGGCCGCGGACATGATGAGCGACACCCTGGGCATGCGACTCGAGCAGTTCGCGCAGGTGGTGCTGCTGCCACAGGGCGAGTTCGCTCAATTCCTGCGCGCCAAGCCGGAAGATCGTCGCATCCTGCTCGAACGCCTCTTCGACGTCAGCCGGTTCGACGCCGTCGAGACGTGGTTCACGGAGGCGAAGAATCAGCGTGCCCGCGAGCGCGACACGTCACTCGAACGCATCCGCAGCCACCTGACGATCATCGACGACGCGCTCGCCCGCCTCGACGAGCCCCTCGAGGCGCCGTTCGACGTCAGCGTCGATGCGCCGAGCGCCGACGCCGTCAGCGCGGGCGTACCCGAGCTACCCGAGCGTCTGCGCGCCGTCGTCCGTGAGGTCACCGAACGCCGCGACGCTCTCGAGCACGCGGCGCGCACCAGTGAGATGCGCGCGCGACGTGCGAGCCGTGCCGCCGACGACGAAGCCGCCCGCACCCTGCTGCGCGCACGCGCCCAGGAGGCGGCGGACGTCATCGCCGAATGGCCCGCCGACCGGCTGGCTTCGGTGCGCCGCACCCTCGACGACGCGGCGTCTGTGGCCGGGGCGCTGAGGCTGCACGCGCGCGCCGGCACCGCGGCTGCGGATGCCGAACGCGCGGTGGAGGCCGTCACGCGGGCCGAGACGGCGCTGCGCGAACGGGGCGTGCACGTGCCCGAGAGTGGCTGGCCCTCCCCCGAGCTCACCGACGGCTGGTTCGAGGCGGTGAGTGACGCGCTGCGTCACGCCGAGTCGAGCGCACGCGATGTGGCATCGGCGCAGACGCGCGAGGTTCGTGCAGTGGCGCAGCTGCATGACGCAGAGGCGCGTCTCGCCGAGGCCCAGGCAGCGACCACGCGGGCCGAAGGCGCCGTGACGCGCGCCGGCCAGCAGCACGACCAGGTCGCGACACTCGTGGCGACGCTGCCTGACCCGTCAGATGCGCAGGCTGCCCTGGCGCGACTGCGCCGTGAGGCGGCGCGTCGCCCTGAGCTGGCCCACGCCCTCGCGAAGGCCGAGGCACGCGAGACCGAAGCCGTACGCGCCCACGCGGCGGCGGAGCGCGAAGTGCTGCGGCTGCGCGAGGCGCGTCTGGCCGGCATCGCGGGCGAACTGGGTGCAGCTCTCGCACCTGACGAACCGTGCCCCGTGTGCGGTTCAGCCACGCACCCGAGCCCGGCGAGCCCCGCCGATGACGCTCCCGGCGCGGAGCAGATCGAGCAGGCCGAGCAGCGGGCCGGCGAGGCCGACGCGGCCCGGCTGCGCGCCGGCGCCTCCGCGAGCGCGGCCCGTGAACGCCTGAGGCACCTCGACGAGGCCGTGACCGCGCATCACGACGAACTGCGCGTCGCGGTCGAGGCGCTCGCCGACGATCTGTCGACGGCACGCGCGCACGATGACCCGGCGCAGCTACGTCACCTCGACCACGTCGAGACCACCGCGCGCCGCCTGGGCCATGCCGACGCGCTGAGGACGTGGCTCAGCACCGATGATGATGACGACGCACGAAAGGACGTCGTCCTGGCGGCCGACGTTCTGGGCGACAACGGCACGCCGGCCGGCGACGTACAGAACCACGATGCTTCGCTTGACGATGGCGCCCAAGCCGACGATGAGCGGAACGACGATGCACCGGCCGAAGACGCGCGGGCCGGCGAGGCTTTGGCCGACGCCGTCACGCGCGCGCTCACCGACCTCACGACGACGGCCGCTGCACTGTCTGCCGAAGCAACCCAAGCACGCGCGGCGCTCTCGAGCGCAGAAGCCGCCCACACGAAGGCACTTTCCGCGCTGAGCGCGGCCGAGGAGCGTTGCGTGGGAGCGCAGAGCGCCGTTGGTGAGGCTCGAACTGCCACGGAGCACGCGCTCGGCGTCCTCACCACTGCGCTGCAGGCGGTCCCGTCGGCCACCCTGGCCGCTCTCGGCGTCGATTGGCCGCCGCGCAGCGCGGCCTCCGGGACGGGTTCGTACCAGTCGCAGCAGCCGTCGAGCCCGGCGGCGGGCTCGACGCCGCCGGGGTCGCTGATGCCGGCGCAACGCATGGAGGCAGTCGCCGACGGGCTCGGCGCGCGCGCCGAGGTGGCGAAAGACCAGCCCGGCTCCCCCGCACCGCTCGAGCCGTCGCTCGTCGCGGCGGCGCTGGCGGCCGTCACCGAGCGTCGACGCCTCATCGATGACGTCGAGCGCGCCCAGCGCGACGCTCAGCACGCGGAGCAGGCCGCCAGCAGTGCCGCCCAGGCCGTGGCGGACGAACTCGCCGTCGCCGGACACGACACGATCGAACAGGCGCGCGCACTGGCCCTGCCCGAGGACGAGCGCGCCCGCCTCGACGCCACCTGGAACGACGCCGTCCGCCGGGTCGCCGCGGCACAGACGAGCCTCGAGGACGAGCAGGTGCGCATCGCAGCCTTCACCCCGGCCGCCGATCCGGCGCGGCTCACCCAGCGTGCCGAGGTGCTGACCCGCCGGGCCCAAGAGGCCACGACGGTCGCCGTCAAGTGGCAGCAGACTCAGGCCGTGCTCGACTCGGTGCGCCACCAGGTGGCCGACGCCGTCCGCACCTATCTGCCGATGGCCGAGCGCGCCGCGGAGACGGCCGAACTCGCTGCGAGCTTCACCGGCACCGGCGAGAACACCCGCCGCATGCGGCTGACGAGCTACGTGCTCGCGGCGCACCTCGAGACGGTCACGCAGATGGCCAACGAACGTCTGGCGACGATGACGGACGGGCGCTACCAGCTGCGCTACACCGACGAACGAGCCAAGGGCAACCAGCGCAGCGGCCTCGGGCTGCTCGTCGTCGACGCGTGGACGGGGCGCTCACGCGACACCGCCACGCTCTCAGGCGGCGAGGCGTTCATGGCCTCCCTCGCCCTCGCACTCGGCCTCGGCGATGCCGTGCGCGCCGACTCAGGCGGCCTGGAACTGCACACGCTGTTCGTCGACGAGGGGTTCGGCAGCCTCGATCAGGACACGCTCGAGCAGGTCATGGAAGTGCTTGACTCGCTGCGAGAGGGCGGACGGCTCGTCGGCGTCGTCAGCCACGTCACCGAACTGCGCGCCCGCATCCCCACGCACGTCGAGGTCGTCAAGACCTCCGAGGGCTCGAGCGTGCGGACGACGTCCGCGCCGGGGCACGCCGCCGTCCCGAATGCCGTGTCTACCACGCCCTGAGCGACGCGGTGTGAAAACCTGTGCTCATGCGTGCGATCCGACAGTCGAACAAGCTCCAGAACGTCCGCTACGACGTGCGTGGCCCGATCCTGGAGGAGGCGCAGCGGCTCGAGGCCGAGGGTCACAAGATCCTGAAGCTCAACATCGGCAACACGGCGCCGTTCGGATTCGAGGCGCCGGAGGCGATCCTCGCGGACATGAAGCACCACCTGCACCACGCGCAGGGCTACAGCGACAGCCGCGGCATCTATTCGGCGCGCACGGCCGTCGCGCAGTACTACCAGAGCCGCGGCCTCAAGGACACGCAGGTCGAGGACGTCTACATCGGCAACGGCGTCTCCGAGCTCATCACGATGGTGCTGCAGGCGTTCGTCGACGACGGCAACGAGATCCTCGTGCCCGCCCCCGACTATCCGCTGTGGACCGGTGCGGTCTCCCTCACCGGCGGTACGCCCGTGCACTACCTGTGCGACGAGGAGAACGGCTGGAACCCGGATCTGGCGGACATCGAGTCGAAGATCACCGAGAACACCCACGCCATCGTCATCATCAATCCGAACAACCCCACGGGCGCCGTCTACTCCGAGGATGTCGTGCGCGGCCTCGTCGACATCGCGCGCCGCCACGACCTCGTCGTCATGGCCGACGAGATCTACGAGAAGATCCTGTTCGAGGACGCTGTGCACCACCACGCCGCGACGTTCGCGGGCGACGACGTCCTGTGCCTCACCTTCAGCGGCCTGTCCAAGGCCTACCGCGTGTGCGGTTACCGCGCCGGCTGGGTCATGATCTCCGGGCCGAAGCACCTCGCCGAGGACTTCCTCGAGGGTCTGACGCTGCTCGCCAACATGCGCATGTGCGCCAACGTGCCCGCGCAGCACGCCATCCAGACCGCGCTCGGCGGCTACCAGTCGATCAACGAGCTCATCGGGCCCGACGGCCGCTTCTACGAACAATCGATGCTGGCCTGGCG
Source organism: Dermacoccus sp. UBA1591 (assembly GCF_002322065.1). NCBI lineage: Bacteria > Bacillati > Actinomycetota > Actinomycetes > Micrococcales > Dermacoccaceae > Dermacoccus > Dermacoccus sp. UBA1591. The sequence goes on from NZ_DCNR01000020.1 coordinate 66,909, forward strand.
AATGCTCAACGAGATCCCCGGCGTCAGCTGCGTCAAGCCGATGGGCTCGCTCTACACCTTCCCGCGCCTCGACCCCGAGATCTACCCGATCGACAACGACCAGGACTTCGTCATCGACCTCCTGCGGGCCAAGAAGATCCTCGTCACGCACGGCACGGGCTTCAACTGGGTCGCCCCCGACCACTTCCGACTCGTCACGCTGCCCGACGTCGACGTGCTCGAAGAGGCCATCGGACGCATCGCCGACTTCCTCGAGGACTACCGCCACCGCACCGGCGACCTCGTGCCCGAACGCGCCTGACGGCAGCAGACGACGAACGGCCGCTCACCCCGAGGGTGAGCGGCCGTTCGTCGCGGCGCTGTCAGCAGCGGCGCATCAGCTCCTCATCAGCCTTCGTAAGCCTCGGGCGCCGGGCAGGAGCAGATGAGGTTGCGGTCGCCGTACGCACCGTCGATGCGGCGAACGGGCGCCCAGTACTTGCTGCGCGGGTCGGTCGAGCCCGGGTAGACGGCGTCGCGACGCTCGTACGGGTGCTCCCAGTCGCTCGTCAACGACTCCGCGGTGTGCGGCGCGTGACGCAGGGCCGACTCGTCGGCGGCGACCTTGCCCTCGATGACGTCCTGGATCTCGGCGCGGATGGCGAGCATCGCGTCGACGAAGCGGTCGAGCTCCTCGAGCGACTCCGACTCAGTCGGCTCGACCATGAGCGTGCCCGCGACGGGGAAGCTCATCGTCGGGGCGTGGAAGCCGTAGTCGATGAGGCGCTTGGCGACATCGTCGACGGTGATGCCCGACTCCTTCGTCAGCGGACGCAGGTCGAGGATGCACTCGTGCGCGACGAGACCGTCGGAACCCGCGTAGAGCACCGGGTAGGCCTCGCGCAGACGCTTCGCGACGTAGTTGGCGTTGACGACGGCCATCTGCGTCGCCTTCGTCAGCCCCTCGCCGCCCATGAGACGCACGTACGCCCACGAGATCGGCAGGATGCTCGCCGAGCCGAACGGCGCCGCCGAGATCGGGCCGACGCCCGTGGCGGGACCGGCCTCCGCGAACAGCGGGTGGTTCGGCAGGTGCGGCGCGAGGTGCTCACGCACCGCGACCGGGCCGACGCCGGGGCCACCGCCGCCGTGCGGGATGCAGAACGTCTTGTGCAGGTTGAGGTGCGACACGTCGCCGCCGAACTTGCCCGGCTGAGCGAGCCCCACCATCGCGTTGAGGTTGGCGCCGTCGACGTACACCTGGCCACCGGCCTCGTGGACGAGGCTGCAGATCTCGGTGATCGTGTCCTCGAACACACCGTGCGTCGAGGGGTAGGTGATCATGATGGCCGCGAGGTTCTCGCCGTGCTCCTTGAGCTTGGCCTTGAAGTCGTCGAGGTCGACCTCACCCGAGGCGGCCGTCTTGACGACGACGACCTTGAGGCCCGCCATGACGGCCGACGCCGCGTTCGTGCCGTGCGCCGAGGCGGGGATGAGGCAGATGTTGCGGTGCCCCTCACCGTTCGCCTCGTGGTAGGCGTGGATAGCGAGCAAGCCGGCGAACTCACCCTGCGAGCCGGCGTTCGGCTGCAACGAGATGTCGTCGTAGCCGGTGATCTCGCACAGCCAGCCCTCGAGGTCGGCGATGAGCTCGCGGATGCCCTCGTTCTGGTTGGCGGGCGCGAACGGGTGCAGGTGAGCGAACTCGGGCCACGTCACCGCTTCCATCTCGGTCGTGGCGTTGAGCTTCATCGTGCACGAACCGAGTGGGATCATGCCGCGATCGAGCGCGTAGTCGCGGTCGGCGAGGCGACGCAGGTAGCGCAGCATCGCGGTCTCGCTGTGGTGGCTGTTGAAAACCGGGTGCGTGAGGTATGCCTCCGTGCGCTCGATCTCCTTCGGCCACGCCGTGTTCTCCGCCGCCTCACGGGCGCGGAAGCCCCATGCGGCGCCGAGCGCGTCGAGCTCGTCCTCGCTCGTCGTCTCGTCGACGCTGACGTAGACGGTGTCGTCATCGGCCTTCCACACGTTGACGCCGTGCTCGAGGGCCGAGTCGACGAGCGACTGGGCGCGACCCTCGGCGCGCACCGCGAGGGTGTCGAAGAACGTGTCGTGCTCGACCTCGAGGCCGGCCTTCGGCAGCGCCGTCGCGAGGCGGCGAGCGGTCTCGTGGACACGCTCGGCGATCGCCTTCAGCCCCTGAGGGCCGTGGTAAACGGCGTACATCGACGCCATGACGGCGAGCAACACCTGGGCGGTGCAGATGTTCGACGTCGCCTTTTCGCGGCGGATGTGCTGCTCACGCGTCTGCAGCGCGAGGCGGTACGCCTGGTTGCCGTCCGCGTCCACCGAGACGCCGACGAGGCGGCCCGGCATGTTGCGCTCCAGGCCGGAGCGGACGGCCATGAATCCGGCGTGCGGGCCACCGAAACCCATCGGGACTCCGAAGCGCTGCGAGCTGCCGACGGCGACGTCGGCTCCCCACGAACCGGGCGAGGCGAGCAGCGTCAGCGCGAGCAGGTCCGTCGCGGCGGTGATGAGGGCGCCGTGCTCGTGCGCGGCGTCGGCGAGCTTCTTCCACGCGACGATCTGACCGTCCGCCGCCGGGTACTGGACGACGACGCCGAACACGCTGCGACCACCGGCCGCCTCGACGAGGGCCTCGGTCGAGTCGACACCGCGCAGGTCGGCGACGATGACGTCGAGCCCGAGCGGCGTCGCGCGGGTCTGTGTCACGGCGATGCTCTGCGGCATGACCTTCGCGTCGACCAGGAGCACCGCATCCTTGGGCGCCTTGCTGACGCGGCGCATCAGCGTCATCGCCTCGGCGACGGCGGTCGCCTCGTCGAGCAACGACGAACCGGCCGTCGCGAGCCCTGTGAGGTCGGTGACGACGGTCTGGAAGTTGAGCAGCGCCTCGAGGCGGCCCTGGCTGATCTCCGGCTGGTACGGCGTGTAAGCGGTGTACCAGGCCGGGTTCTCGAGGATGTTGCGCTTGATGACACCCGGGGTGTGCGTGCCGTAGTAGCCGAGGCCGATCATCGAGGTGAGCACCGCGTTGCGCGACGCCCTCTCCCGCAGCTCGGCGAGGACGGCGGCCTCCGACGGCGCGGCATCGAGGGCGAGGGGGCGCTGCTGCGCGATCGTCTGCGGCACCGCACGCGCGATGAGATCGTCGAGCGAGCTCGCACCGATCGTTTCGAGCATGTGGTCGAGATCGTCGTCGCCGGGGCCGATGTGGCGGGCGACGAAGGGGGCGAGCGATTCGCTGGTCATGGAGGACTCCCGTGACACGTCGTGGGTGACGGCCAGCCGTTTGGCTGGCTACTCCCCCTCTGTCACACGCACGCGCTCCAGAGTTGCTTCACCTGGACGGTCCACTTCGCCTGAGAGGTTGCGGGGAGGCTTGCCCCTTCGGCGCCCGTGCTCGCGGCAACAGGTCTCTCCCGCCAGGTTCGACAGCGAACACCACAGTACCCGACACCCCTCGCGGGTATCGGGTACTCGAACGGACGAAAAGAGGCGGGTCAGCCGGCCTTCTTCGCGACGCGACGGCGGCGCAACTCGTCGCCGGGGTGCTCGGCCATCTCGGTGGCGTCGGGGCGCTCGCTCGGCAGTTCGGCGAGGGTGCCCTCGACCTCGCGCCAGACCGAACCGAGCGCGATGCCGAACACACCCTGGCCGCCGCGCAGCAAGTCGATGACCTGGTCGTCGCTCGTGCACTCGTACACGGACGCGCCATCGGACATCAGCGTGATGCCCGCCAGCTCGCGCACGCCGTGGTCGCGTAGCGCCGCGACGGCGACCCGGATCTGCTGCAAGGAGACACCCGCGTCGAGCAGGCGCTTGATGACCTTGAGGACGAGGACGTCGCGGAACGAGTACAGACGCTGGTGGCCGGAGCCGCTGACGTTGCGCACCGACGGCTCGAGCAGACCCGTGCGGGCCCAGTAGTCGAGCTGACGGTAGGTGACGCCCGCCGCGCGGCAGGCGGCGGGGCCGCGGTAGCCGAGCGTAGCGTCGTCGAGCGCTGCGGTACGGCTGACATCCGCATCGAGCGGCGCATGAACCTGCTTCTGCGATTCGTGCGCCTTGCCGGTGCTGACCACGGCGACCTCCTGGAAGAACAAAGACGTGAGCACGTGCAGCACGCCCTCTTGACTCCCTCAACGGTACGGGCGCGGGTCGCGCCGGGCAACGATTCGACACGCGACACGCCGGAAAGATTTCCCGTCATGACGCGCCATCACGGTCTGATCACGAACATTCACGTTCGAGTCGACGGTGAGTTCCACCCCTGCGCTACAGCTCAACGTTAAGTTGAGGGTTAACTCATTCGCCCGGTTCCTCGAAGTCGTCGGCGCTCACCTGGTCGAGGAATTCGCGGAATTTCTCGACCTCTTCCTCCTGCTCGTCGGCCACCTCGAGCCCAGCGGCGGTGACGACGGCGTCGTCGACGAGGATCGGCGTCTGGGCGCGCACGGCGAGGGCCACGGCATCACTCGCGCGCGCATCGACGCGGCCGCCGTCGTCGAAGACGAGGCTCGCCTCGAAGACGTCGTCGACGAGACGCGAGATCTCGACGTGGTCGAGGGCGCGACCGGAGGCGGCGGCGACGTCGAGGAGCAGATCGTGCGTCAGCGGGCGGGGCGCTTCGACGCCCTCGGCGTACAGGGCGATGATGGAGGCCTCGGACGAACCGATCCACAATGGGACGTGGATGGGGCCCGATTCGATCCGCAGCAGCAGCACGGGGCTTGCGGTGGGGACGTCCATGCGGATTCCGGCGATCTCAGCGCGTTTCACGACGACCACGCTACTCCGTCGACGCCGCATCGGCGCGTGCCGGTCGCTCGCGCTCGGGGCGTGGCGAGCACCGTCAGTGACGCAGGCCGGCCTTGACGAGCGCGATGTGCAGCGCGAGAGCGCGCTGAGCGATCGTCACGCGTTGCGTCGTGTCACGCAGCGGCACCTGCTCCACGAGACCGACCTCACGGTCGGCGGCGAGGCGGAACGGACGCAGGTGACGGGCCTGCACACCGAACTCAGCGAGCCCGGCAGCAGCTGTCGCGACGGCGAGTGCGTCGGCGTCGAAGTGACCACCGGAATCAGCGCGGATGAGGCCGAAGGTCACGAGGTCGTCGATGAGCGAGGTGCTCGCCTGAGCCCCACGGGCCAGTTCGTCGCGCGTCAGCGACAGGTTCTCGCGGGGCGCGGCCGTGAGCTGTTCCTCGCTCGGGACGTCTTCGTCGACGTGTTGAGCGGGGACGGCGGGCACGGCAGTCGCCATGACGTCCTCGTCCGGGGTGAGACCGCGATCGTAGGCGTCGAGGGCGTCACGGATGACCTTGAGCGGCCAGAAGCGGTCACGCTGCGCGCGCAGCACGAAGCGGAGGCGGTCGATGTCCTCGTGTGAGTAGCGGCGGTAGCCCGAATCGGAGCGCTTCGGCGAAACGAGCCCCTGCGCGTCGAGGAAACGGACCTTGGAGACGGTGAGGTCGGGAAACTCCTCGCGCAGTTCGTCGAGAACACCGCTGATCGTGAGACCGTGCGCCATGCGTGAAGCCCTCAGGCCTTCGTCGGGGCCGCGTAGTAGGTGAGACGGTACTTGCCGATCATGACCTCGTCACCGGTGCGCAGCTTCGCCTGGTCGACGAGCTGACGCGCGACGTACGTGCCGTTGAGCGAGCCGATGTCCTGCACGCTGTAGCCATCCTCGTCACGCACGAAGATCGCGTGACGTCGCGAGACGGTGATGTCGTCGAGGAAGATGTCGCTCTTCGGGTGACGCCCGGCGCTGACCTCGGCGGCGTCGAGCAGGAAGCGCGCCCCGGCGTTGGGCCCGCTGAGGGCGATGAGCAGGGCGGTGTTCGGGCGCAACGCCTCGACCATGGCCTGGTCGGCGGGCGACAGGCTGCGCGGCGCCTCCGTCGACAAGGTCGCAGCGGCCTCGTGCGAGCCAGGGACGCCGATCGTCGTGGCGTCACCGACGTAGGTGTTCTGCTCGTCAACCATGGTGTGCACCCCCGCGCCGCGACGACGCCGTTCGTGGATCTCGCCTCAGCCGCGAAGGGCTGGAGGGCTCGGAATTGTTGGTCAGAATACCGTCACCCGGCGATCGTCGTGCAATCGCCGGGTGGTCTGGTCCTCGAGGAGCTCAGTCGAGCGAGGCGCGGTAGGCCTCGACGTCCATGAGGGCCTCGACGGCGGAGGCGTCGGAGACGCGGATCTCGAACATCCAACCCGACTCGTACGGGTCGGTGTTGACCGTGCCCGGCTCGGCGTCCAGCGTGTCGTTGACGGCGACGATCTCGCCGTCGAGCGGGGAGTACAGGTCGCTGACCGACTTCGTCGACTCGACCTCGCCGCACGACTCACCGGCGGTGACAGTGTCGCCGACGGCCGGCAGGCTGACGTAGACGACGTCACCGAGAGCGTCCTGGGCGTACGACGTGATGCCGACGCGCACTGTGCCCTCGCCCTTGTCGGCCACCCACTCGTGGTCCTCGGTGTAGCGCAGGTCGGCGGGGTACTGAAGATCGCTCATGACTCTCCTTGGTTGGTCGTCGTGGTGTCGGCGAACACGGTGGGGTTCACTTCGCCCCGGCGATCGAGGTGATCTTGTTCGTGGCGCCCTCGGTGACCTTAACCCGGGCGCCTGCTTGTGTCAGCGTATCCGTCACACCACCCGGAATGGCCATTGCGGTGCTCATCGTGTGCGGATCGCCGATGGCCGTGATCGTGAACGTCGAGGGCAGCTTGTCGCCCTGCACGCCGGCCGATCCGTCGACGTCCGAGAACCACGTCGAGGCGATGACGCGGTGACCGCCGACGTCGATCGACTCGGCGCCCGCGTCCCGCAGTTCCTGCACGGCGTCGAGCACGTTCGCGGACGTCACCTTCTCACCGCCGTCGACGCTGATCGTGATGCCGGGGCCGCTGACGGCGACGCTGCCGTTGAGGATGCGCATCTGGTCGAGTCGCTTCTG
>NZ_DCNR01000020.1:74097-76139 GCF_002322065.1 Dermacoccus sp. UBA1591
CGCCCAGCTCCGTCTCGAGGCGCGCCGACTGATCCTGCACGGTCGACAGCAGCGCCACGAGGTCGGACTGCGACAGGTTGTCCAGGCCGGACTTCTCGTGCTGACGCACCTGCGTCATGACGGCGAAGCCCAGCCCGAGCGCGAGCACGGACGCCGCGAGCGTCCCGACGCCGGTGCCGGGGCCGCCGAACGCGAACCGCTTCCACGGACGGTGGTGCGCCTGGGGAGGCGAGCCCGCGTCTGAGGAGTTCTCGCCCGAGGGGTTCTCGGGCCGAGGCTCGGACCCGTGCGGGGCCTGAGCGTCGAGCTGCCCCTCGGGCGTCGTCTCACGCGGGGTCGCGGGCTCGTCAGCAGGTGTGCGCATGCCGGAGGCGCTCATGCCTTGAAGATGTGACGACGGATTGAGGCGACGTTCGTGAAGATGCGCAAGCCGAGAACGACGACGACACCCGTCGACAGCTGACTGCCGACGCCGAGCTGGTCGCCGAGGAAGACGATGAACGCTGCGACGACGACGTTCGACAGGAACGACACGACGAAGACCTTGTCGTCGAAGATGCCGTCGAGCGCCGCGCGCAGACCACCGAACAGCGCATCGAGCGCGGCGATGACGGCGATCGGCAGGTACGGCTGCATCCACACGGGGACGTCGGGGTGCAGCCACAGCCCGAGGGCGAGGCCGACTGCGAGTCCGATGGCAGGTAACAACGTGTTCTCCTCGGGGGTGGTGCGTCAGGGAACGATGCGGGCGTGCGTGACGTGCACGCTGTCGAGGGCGGGCAGGTCGACGTCGTTCGAGGCGTTGCTCGTCACGCCGAAACCGGACTTGCGCAGACTCGCGGCGTACTGGTCGGCGAACGAGCCGGTGAAGGTCTTCTGCATGTCGTCTGGTCCCATGACGCTGATCTCGTACGGCGGCGCGAGCGGACGGAAGTTGACGAGGACGGCCGAGCCCGCGAACCGGATCGCCGTCATCGACGTGACGCGCTGGCCGTTGATGGCGATACCGGTGGCGCCGGCCTGCCACCACCCGTTGACGAGCTGCTGCAGGTCGGTCGAGGTGACCGCGTCCGCGGCGTTCACGGTGCGTGGATCGCTGTCAGCCGAGTCGGCGCCCTTGGTGTCGGGGTTCGACACCGTCATGACGACGCCCGGGCCGCGAACCTCGGCGAGGCCCGCCGTCCGCGTCGCGTCGTCGAGCGTCTTCTTCAGCCCCGCCTGCAACTGACGATCGAGAGCGCCCTTCTGCGCCGACGCGACGTCGTCGCGCAGGCGCGTGAGCTCGGCGGAGGCGTCGTCGTTGTCGCTCTGCTTCGTCTCGATCTGGTCGACGAGCTGTGCGTGCCGATCCTGCGCGACGGCGCGGGGCACGCGCAGCGCGTGCGCGGCGGCGCCGACCATGAGGCCGATGAGCAGCAGGGAGATGATGAGCAGCGGTGAGCGTCGCCAGCTGCGCGCAGGCGCGCCCTGAGCCTCGCGGCGCGCCGCCGAGTCGGCGTACGAGGGGTCGATGGGGTGACGCATCGCATCGAAGATGAGCGCCATGCTCGCCGCGGGGTCACGCACCTCGACCTCGCGCGGCGCGGCGCCCGGACGTTCGTGGCGGCGCCAGTGCAGGCGCGTCACCGTGCGGCCTGCGGGGCTCGAACGGCGTTGACCATCTCCCTCACCTGCACGGCGTAGAGCAGCCCGGCGAGCCAGTACAGCGTCACGCCCCAGATGACGAACGCCCAAGCGATGGGAGCGGCGACATCCCCGACGGTGCCGTCGAACTGTGCGACGACGAGCAGCGGGAAGGCGTAGAGGAGGTTGAACGTCGCGGCCTTGCCGATGAAGTGCACGGGCGGCAACGGCAGCCGGTGACGGCGCACCATCGGCGCGAGAGCGAGGATGAACAGCTCGCGCGCCACGAGGGCGAGCACGACCCACAGCGGCAGGATGCCGCGGATCGCGAGGCAGACGATCGTCGCGGCGATGTAGAGCCGGTCGGCCGCAGGGTCGAGCAGCGCGCCGAGACGTGATTCCATGTGGAACCTGCGGGC
>NZ_DCNR01000020.1:76371-80124 GCF_002322065.1 Dermacoccus sp. UBA1591
AGCCACACGAACAGGGGCACCCCGAGCAGCCGCAGCATCGACAGCGCGTTCGGCACCGTCCACACGCGACTCGTCGGATCCCGGGTCTCGCTCACGGTGCCACCCTAGGTCCGATGACGCCCGGAGGCGAACACGACGCGCCACCCGTGAACAGGGGGCCGTCGCCATCCGCGCCTCGGGCCTCGGCGCGCCGCCGGTGGCGCCCGGTGCCTGCGTGGATAGGTTGGAGGGGACCAGCCGTCCATCCGAAGGAGTGACAGGTCTTGTCCATCCGCCACCGCACGCTCGCCTCCGCGAGCGTCGTCGCAGCCATCGCCGCGCTGAGCGCGCCGTCCGCCATGGCGGGTGCTTCGCACCCCGCCCAGCCCGCCGCGAGTGCCACGTCGAAGAACGCTGCGCCGAAGAAGGCGACGCCGAAGAGCGCCGGCGCGAAGAACATGACCGCGACGCCCTCGTCAGCGCGCCATGTCTCCACCGCGACGAAGGGTTCGACGAAGCCGGCGACGATGCGTGGGGCCAAGAGCACGCCCACGACGAGGGCGCGAGCTGCGCACGCCGCGCCCAAGCAGGCGACGCCCGACAGCAGCGTCATGGTCCGCCCGAAGGCGACGGTGCGCCCGGCGCCCGTCAAGCCCGCCGCGTACGCGAACTGGGCGGGATACCGGGCGAGTATCGCCGGCCCTGAGAGCATCCACGGCACCTGGATCGTGCCCAAGGCAACGTGGCCGGGGCGCGACGGGTACTCGGCCATGTGGGTCGGGCTCGGCGGAGGCACCGCGAAGCAGGGCGAGCTCGTGCAGGCAGGAACGGAGTCCGATGTCGTCTGCACCGCCGTCACGCGCAGGCACTGCACGAAGTGGAAGACGAGCTATTACCCGTGGATCGAGACCTACCCGAGCCGCGCGCAGGAACGCATCACGAACCTGGCGGTCGCGCCCGGCGATGCGGTCGAGGTGACGGTGCGCTACGCGGCGAAGGAAGGCCGTTCGTACTTCACGCTGTGCAACTGGCGCACGAACGACTGCGTCGGCACGGACCGCAAGAGTGCGGCACCTCGCGGCGTGGCCGAAGCGGTGCTCGAACGCACGAGCGGAGCCGACGGCCGGGCCCGCGCGCTCGCGAACGTCGGTTCCCCCACCTTCTCCAGCGTCTACGCCAAGGGCAAGGACGGCACGCGCAACCTCGCCGGTTGGCCGTCGACACGCATCACGATGAGCACCGGCGCCGCACTCGCCGTCCCCAGCGGGATCAGCCGCACGGGTGACACGTTCTCCGTGAGCTACCGCCGCCCGGCTTGAGGCGGGTCTCCGAGGCGCGTGATGCCTCAGACCGCCTGTGACGTCGCGCGAGTGACGATGTCGCTGCCGTCCTCGGGGCGCACGGCGCTCAGGCGGATGAGTCGCTGCAGGCGCAGCGGGAGCTTGAGCGCGACGAGCAGGATGACGACGCCGGTGAACCCGGCCAGGACGGCGCCGGCGGCCGTACCGAAACCGGACCAGAAAAGCACGTCACCGACGGTCGTGGCGCTGAGGTGCAGCTCCGTCTTGAGGTACGTCGGCAGCAGCGCGGTGATGGGCCACGCGAAGAAGAACACGGTGAACACGACGAGCGTGACGCCGAGCGCCGTCGGCCAGCGCTCGGGTTCGAACTGGACGAGGAAACACACGAATGTCGCGGCCGTCATGAGCGCGAGCACCGTCGTCATGAGCGCGCCGCTCGAGTGGCCCGTGAAGATGACGAGCAGCGCGGCGAACACCACCAGAGTCAGGACGACGTTGAGCGCCGCGCGACGGCCGCGGTAGAGCGTCGTGAACATGTCGGGGGCCTCGTCGAGGTCGCCGCTGCGCTTGCGTGTTCGAAGTCCGCGGGCTCGGGCAGCGCGCGCCGCAGCCACAGTGCGAGGACGATCGGCACGAGCCCGAGCGCGAACAGCGCCCGCCATCCCCACGCCGGGACGACGAAGCGGTACAGCTGCGCGACGAGCACCCCGCCGATCGAGAAGCCGCTGATGAGGAACGCGGACGCCTTGTTGCGCAGGTGCTGCGGCCACGACTCGATGACGTACGTCGCGCTCGCCGAGTACTCCCCCGCCATGCCGAACCCGATGAGCAGACGCGCGACGAACATCATGAGGTAGCCGGTCGAGACGGCGCACAGCGCGGAGCCGACGGAGAACGTCACGATCGCTGCGACCATCGCCTGCCGGCGCCCGATCGTGTCGGCGACGGCGCCGAGGACGAGCCCGCCGAACCAGCGGGAGACGAACGCCGCGCTGATGAGCGTCGTCGCCTGCACCGTCGACAGGTGGAACTCGTCGGCGACCTCCGTCAGCACGAGCGTGATGATGACGAAGTCGAATCCGTCGAGCAGGTAGCCGAGCCAGGCGGCCCAGAACGCCTTCCACTGCGGCCCGCTCACCTCGCGGTACCAGGGCAGGTCGGACGCGGGCGCGTCGTCGCGCGGCGGGCGCTCGGAGGCGGATGGCGTCGTCATGGCGTCAGCATAGGCAGTCGTTGCAGCGGGGGCGTAGCGTTGGTGCCATGGATGCCATCACGCTCATGCTCGACCTCGCACAGCGCCCCCTCGACGCGGCCGGGTCCCTGCGCCCGCAGCTGACCCACGAGAAACTCAACGCCCACCCCGGCGGGCACGACAACTCGATCGCATGGCTGCTGTGGCACACCGCGCGCGAGATCGACGCCCAGGTCGCGCAGTTGTCCGGCGACGAATCGATCTGGACGGCACAGGGTTTCGATGCGCGCTTCGGACTCGATGTCGACGATGACGAGATCGGCTTCGGCCATAGCCCTGAGCAGGCGCGGGCGGTCGTCGTCACGGATGTCGCGTTGCTGTTCGAGCACCTCGAGGCGGCCGTGGCGGCGCAGAAGGCGTACATCAGCTCGCTGTCCGCCGCAGACCTCGACGACGTCGTCGACGAGTCGTGGGATCCGCCCGTGACGCGCGGGGCACGTCTCGTCAGCTGCACCGAGGACGCGCTGCTGCACCTCGGCCAGGCGCTCTACGTCGCCGGCATGACGTCGCTCGAGGGATGACGCCCCATCACGTCGCGCGGGCGGCTGGACGATCCGACGATGACGGGGGTGCGAGACGAGTGAAGGAGTACCTGCCCGGGCACGCGCCCGACCTGGCGGACCCGCACCCCGACGTCATGACGCGCCGGTTCGTGCTCGGCAACGTCGCGCGAGCGAGCCGCGAGGCTCCGCCACTCGTCGCGATCGGCATGAACCCGTCGCACGCCGCACAGACCCGCGCCGATCGGACCGTGAACAGGCTCATCGAGGCCGGCGTGCGTCACGGCTATGCGGGCTGGGTCATGCTCAACCTCTACCCCGAGCGTTCGCCCAAGCCGAGCGCGCTCCCTGCATACGACCCCGAGTTGTCCGCGCTGAACTGCGCGGCCATCGAGCAGGTGCTCACGCGCTTCGACGTGCGGGAGGTGCTCGGGGCGTGGGGCAACATGCCGCACCCCACGCTGCGGCGCGCACGCGTGGACGTGCAGGCGGTGCTCGATCGGCTCGGTGTGCGCGTCTTCACCTGGGATCCGCTGACGATTCGAGGCAACCCGCGCCACCCGAGCCCGCCGGGGCGTCCGCTGCCGATGCTGGGCCCGAAGGTCTACCTGAGCTGACGACGGCGCGGTCCGTGCGGTGACGGGCCCTCATCGACACGCAGGTCGACGTCGAGCAGCGGCCGCGGCCCGTGATTCTCGCCGCTAGTGTCACGCGTCTGAAC
>NZ_DCNR01000112.1:0-3525 GCF_002322065.1 Dermacoccus sp. UBA1591
CCGACAGCGTCCATCGCGACGCGCTGTGAGCATGCTTCGGCGGCGCGCTTGTCGAGCACCATCCTGACGGCGTGCTCACGCAACTGCTGGTCGTACTTCTTGGGCATGGTCCGATTCTCCTTCAGGTGGGTCGGAACGAAACCCAGGGCGCTTCAGGGGTTTCTGGGCAGGGTTCCAGCAAAGGCAACTTCCCTGCCCGTAGGGCTCCGAGCCTCAACGCCCCTCGCCGCTCACCTTCACCCGCCCTTGATACCGGGCCAGCACCTCTCCCAGCGGCAACCCAAGCTGCTCGGCCGCCGAACTCCACGTGCCACCCTCGACGAGGTGATCCTCGAGCAGTGCCAGCGTGCGGGCGTCCACCTGAGCGGCGAGCCATGCCGCGCGAGCGAGCGGCCGCGGGGTCATGGTGGACGAGGTGACGGTCTCCACCCAATCGAGAATGCTCTCGGTCTGTTCCTGGCGGCACCGCTCAAGCGACTTGCCGGGCACCTTCGCGGGCTCGAACTCCACGGCCACGGGCGCGACGGCCTGCACTTCCGGGGCCGCGCTACGACGGCGGTGCGCCCTCTGCCGGCACGCGGGCGAGCAGTAGCGGCGATCCGAGCGGCCCGCGACAACTGCTCCGCAACCGTCACACTCGCGCGTTACGGCTTCCGAACTGGTCTCCCGGTACGAGGCCGTTCGGCATGCGCTCGAGCACGCGACGACCTTGCGGCGACCGTCGGGGCGCACGATGGTCGGGCGGCCACAGCCGGCGCACGGCGCGGGCGTTTCTTCTCGCCACCATGATTCGACGTGCGCCATGCCCGTGACGTAGGCGAGGGCGGTGCGATCCGCAGGTTTCGCCACGCACTCGAGGCATACAGCTTCCCGCGCCGTCCACCCCCGTTCGTGGCGGTTGCGACGGTGGTGGACGTCGACGGCGACCACGGGGCCGTCGATGGGCTGCTCGCACACTGCACACGGCTTATAAGTGTTCACAGTCGTTACTCTATTCGTAACGGATAGCGTGCACTGCTTGAAACGACGAAACGCCCGCCACCTCGAGGTGAGGTGGCGGGCGTTCATCGAGCCCAGTGAACTGCTAGCCCGTCTTAGATGCTTGGAACCCATCGCTGAACACCCCGCGACTGAACCCATGCCCCGCCGGTTAAAGCAGCCCCAGGGGAAGCACTCATTCGATTCGTGTCTATACACGTGCTGCAGAAACCGCGAACCGATCGCTTCGAAGCTACTCGCGTGCAGGAACCACGGACACACGACATACGAACAGGGGTAACAGCCTTATTGCCCGCCATCGGGCACGACCTCTCATAGAAGAAGGCTCCATCTTCCCACGCCGGAACCCGCCATCACGACACGCCCGCCACCTCGAAAGGTGACGGGCGTTCATCGTGGGGCTATGCACCCCTCGGGCTCTTGGATCGTTCGACCCGCAGGGGAGAGACAGATTCCCGTGTACGGGTTCCGGTGTTCTCAGGCGTGCGACGGGTGCGGACAGCCGCGCCGGCCATTCGTCGCGTAGTCACATGGCGGACACTCAGGCCCATGCACCACCGTGCGGTCGACGTCGCAATGCCCCAGCGTCCACGATGACGCGAGAGGTCGCCCGCAGCGCCAGCACGCGAACCGCCCCCCGCCTGCACCGGACCCATGGCGTAATCACGGGATCCTCTCCTACCCGCACGATGGTCCGCAGGTCGAACGGCGTCTGCCCACGCAGCCACCGCCCTCCGGTGCTCGGTAGCACCGCGGGACCATTCATCGAGGCGCCGCGCCCAGTCGACGAGAGCGGCGTCGTCGAGTGGGTCGTCACCCAGTCCCACTCCGAGGTAGGCCTCGTGTTGCCAGGGCGTCAGCTTCAGTTGATCGCGGGGCGCCCACTTGATCGTGCTCTGCACGACGAAGCGCGAGGTGTCCAGCCGCACTGCGGTGCCCAGCTTGGGCAGGCCACCCTTGTGCCGTTCGTCGCAGCGGATCACGATTTCGTTGAGGTAGCCCTGCCGCTTCCCCTGCGCTCGGATCACTGCCAAAGCGGCATCGATCTCAGGCATGAGGCGCTTACGACGCCCCACCAGTTCGCGAATGGATTCCGCGTCGAGCATTTCCGTCACAGTTCCCCCAGGTTCAATCGTTTGGCTTCTTCGGCAGCGCGGGCCGCAGCTTGGGCGCGCGTGTAGCGCATGAGCATGTCGGGCCGCGTCCATCCAGCGACGGCCATGAGCCCGCCCTCACTGCCGCCGGCTGCGAGCCAGCGGTGCGCGGCGGTGTGGCGAAGGCGGTGAGGGTGGAACCCCTCGATGCCGGCCGCGTCCGCACGAAGACGCAACGTCTTGTGCAGCGCATCGTACGAGAACCCCTTGCTTCGATCCCCGAGCCACAACTCGGGCCGTGAAGCGAGAGCGTGCCCCCGGCGAAGGCGCATGTAACGGTCGATTGCCTGCCCTGTCTGCGGGCCGAACGGCACGACGCGCCCCTTGCCGCCCTTGCCGCGGCGAATGACGAGCGTCTGCTCCCTCAGATCGACGTCATCGACATGGATCGCGACCACCTCGCCCGCGCGCGCGCCGGTTTCGATCATCAAGCGCAGGATTGCCTCGTCCCGGCGGGCTCGCAGCTTTCGGGCGGCGGTTGCTTCGCCCGGAACACGACAGGCGCGAAGCAGCGCCTTGAGTTGGTCGGCGGTGAGCGGCTCGATGACTTTCTGGTCGAGCTTCGGCGCCTTGACGCCGATGAATGGATCTGCGCTGAGCTCGTCCTCCTCGGCGAGCCATGAGGTGAACCTGCGCACCCCGAGTTGGCGAGCACGGACGGTCGCAGCCTCGCGCCCCGTCTCGCCCAGGTGCACGCAGAAGGCGCGCAAGGTCGCCCGGCTCAGCGGGTCGGCCTTGCGCGCCTCAGCGAAAGCGACGTACTGCTTGACGCCCTCGGTGTAGGACTTGATCGTCTGCGCCGAGCGTCTGTCGGCCTTGAGCGCAAGCTCCCAAGAGATCAGCAACTCACGCAGTTCGGGCACGCTCAACTCTCCGGGCATGCCTCCAGTCTGAGCGATACCCCGACTAGGAGCGCTGTGCACCCTTAGAGTTCACGACGTAAGGCGAAAAAGCGCCGGAATGACGCGGATTTCTGCCTCGCTACCCGTCTGGCTCAGTCCAGGTAGTCGCGCAACACCTGCGAGCGCGACGGGTGACGCAACTTGCTCATCGTCTTGCTCTCGATCTGACGGATGCGCTCACGCGTCACGCCGTAGACCTTGCCGATCTCGTCGAGCGTCTTCGGCTGGCCGTCGGTGAGGCCGAAGCGCATCGAGACGACGCCCGCCTCGCGCTCGGACAGCGTGTCGAGCACCGAGTGCAGCTGCTCCTGCAGCAGCGTGAAGCTGACGGCGTCCGCCGGGACGACGGCCTCGGAATCCTCGATGAGGTCACCGAACTCGCTGTCGCCGTCCTCACCGAGGGGCGTGTGCAGCGAGATGGGCTCACGGCCGTACTTCTGGACCTCGATGACCTTCTCGGGGGTCATGTC
>NZ_DCNR01000112.1:3772-31338 GCF_002322065.1 Dermacoccus sp. UBA1591
CGAGCCAGCTTGTTGATGACCTCGACCATGTGCACCGGGATGCGGATGGTGCGCGCCTGGTCGGCCATGGCACGCGTGATGGCCTGACGGATCCACCACGTCGCGTACGTCGAGAACTTGTAGCCCTTGGTGTAGTCGAACTTCTCGACCGCGCGGATGAGGCCGAGGTTGCCCTCCTGGATGAGGTCGAGGAAGAGCATGCCGCGACCCGTGTAACGCTTGGCCAGCGACACGACGAGACGCAGGTTGGCCTCGAGGAGGTGGTTCTTCGCGTTCTTGCCGTCCGAGGCGATCCACCACAGCTCGCGCTTGAGCTTCATGTCCATCTTGACGCCCGACTCGAGCTTCTGCTCGGCGAACAGGCCGGCCTCGATGCGCTTCGCGAGCTCGACCTCCTGCTCGGCGTTGAGCAGGGCGACCTTGCCGATCTGCTTGAGGTAGTCCTTGACCGGGTCGGCCGTCGCACCTGCCGTCACGACCTGCTGGGCCGGCGCGTCATCCTCGTCACCCGGACGCAGGACGAAGCCGCCCTTCTCGTCTTCGGCCTCGCCGGCGGGCTTCTTCGCCTCGTCGACCTCCTCGGCGCCTGCCTCGACGTCCGTCACGACGACGTCGTCGATCTCGACGTCCTCGGCGACGACCTTGTCCGGCTCGCCAGCGGATGCTTTCTTGGCGGTGGTCTTCTTCGCGGTCGTCGACTTGGCCGCGGTGGCCTTCTTCGCCGTCGCCTTCTTGGCGGTGGTCTTCTTGGCGGCCGCCTTCTTCGCGGGGGCCTCACTCGCCTCGTCGGCGGTGACGTTCTCGTCGAGCTCGACGTCGGTCTCCGCCTCTACGGCCTTCTTCGCCGCCGTCTTCTTGACGGCAGCCTTCTTCGCGGTCGTCGTCTTGGCCGCGGTGGTCTTCTTCGCGGCAGCGGTCTTCGTCGCCGTCTTCTTGGCAGTCGACTTCTTCGCCGCGCTCTTGCGCCCGGTCGTCGTGGCGACGGCCTGGGCCGCGTGAACCTCGTCGAGCACGATCTCGATGCCCTCGGCCCCCAGCGCCTTCAGCACCGCCTTCTGCTTGGCCATGGAGATCTTCGCTTCTTCGAGGGCGGTCTTCAGCACCACGCTGTCGACCGTGCCGCTCGCGCGCCCCTGCTCGAACAGAGCAATGACCGCGGGATGGTCGATGTCCGCGGGAAGCGCGGGGGTCTGAGCCGTTTCGGACACTGAGGTCACCAACTACCTTCCGAGAGTGCACAACGCATCGGGCAGGCGCAATCGCGCGCCGAGCGCTTCGTACGAGGGAAGAGACGAACCACGGGGGCGGGATCCGACGAGAGCCGGTTGCCCGAGACTCACCTGAGCTCGCCTGGCACCGTGGTGCCTGATTCGATCCCCCGCGTCGCTTCTTTCACCATTATAGAACTCTGGGTCGAGAACCGCAGAATCACGGGGTTCAACGCCCCTGCGTGCGCGGGTGTTCCCGACCTGACGCAAGCGCGTCAGGCCGGGGTTGGGAGCAGCGCGAGATCAGTGCGCTGTGGGCTTGACCGCGAGGACGGGGCACGGCGCGTCGAGCAGCAGCCGCTGAGCGCTCGAACCGAGGATCAGCTTGCCGACGGGCGTGCGGCGACGCAGCCCGATGACGAGCAGCGCCGGGTCGAGTTCGGCCACCTCGTCGAGGATCACCTCGACCGCGTCCTGGCCCTCCTCCACCTGCACGACGCGGCCGCCGACCGCGTCCGCACTCTCCTGCGCGGCAGCGCGCGCGTCGTCGCTCGGGACGGTCGAGACGAGTACGAGCGGGCGCCCCAGCACACTCGACTGACGCACGGCCTCGGCCACCGCGGCCTCACCCTCCGGGCCCGGAGCGAAACTGACGACGACGGACATGCGCAACCCCTGTTCTGCGACTGTGGCGATCGGCTCACACGCTACCCGAGGTGCCGCGAGCGCCCGCCGTCACGCCACGGGACGGACGCGGCCCGCCTCGGCCGTGAGCGGCCGAGCGATGACCTCGCGCACGAGCGCCGCGATCTGGTCGGCCTCGATGAGGAAACCGTCGTGACCGTGCGGCGAGTGGATGAGACGCAGCCGTCCGCGCCCGTGAGCCCGGACGATGTCGGCGGAGGCACTGACCGGGAACAGCCGATCGGAGTCGACCGCGGCGACGACGAGCTCACCCCCGAACACCCGAAGCGCAGGCTCGATGCCGCCGCGGCCGCGGCCGACGTCGTGCGTCGCCATCGCCTGCGTGAGCCGCACATAACTCATGGCGTCGAACCGCGCGACGAGTTTCGCGGCGTGGTGCTCGAGATAGCTCTCGACGGCGAACAGGCCGCCGTCGAGCGTGCGGTCCGCTCCCTGCGACTCGCGCCCGAACCGCTCCTGCAACTCGTGCGCGCTGCGGTAGGAGGTGTGCGCGATCTGGCGGGCGAGCCCGAGCCCCGACGTCGGGAAGACGCCCTGCTCGAGGTAGCCGCCACCCCGGAAATCCGGGTCAGCTTCGATTGCCCGCACCTGCGTGTGCCCCCACGCGATCTGGTCGGCGCCCGCCGCCGCGCAGCTCGCGACGACGAGGGCGCGCTGCACCCGATGCGGGAAGGTCGCCACCCACTCCGCGGCGCGCATCCCGCCGAAGGAGCCGCCGATGACAGTGTGGAAGCGCGCGATGCCGAGAGCGTCGGCGACCCGCGCCTCGGCGCGCGCCTGATCCCTGACGCTGACGTGTGGGAAGCGCCCGCCCCACACCCGGCCGTCTGGTGCGAGCGACATGGGGCCCGTGCTGCCGCGACAGCCGCCGAGCACGTTGATCGCCACGACGAACAGCTCGTCGGTGTCGAGGGGCGCGCCGGGGCCGATGAGACCAGGCCACCACCCCGCCGTCGGCTGCCCGGGGCCGACCGGCCCGACGACGTGCGAGTCTCCGGTCAGGGCGTGCTCGACGAGGACGGCGTTGCTCGCGTCGTCGTTCAGCTCGCCCCAGCACTCGTACGTCATGACGACGTCGGGCAGGGCGGCGCCGTTCTCCAGCGTCAGGGTGCCGATGTGGACGGCACGTGCGTGCGGGTTGAACCCGTCGTCGGTGAGGGGCGCCGCGGGGTCGGCCACGGCGAGGCGACGGTGCGAAACCATGACGTCCTCGATTCCGAGGTGGGTCGCAACCCACCTCTCGCGCTTGCCGCCCACGGGCGGCCCTGTCGTCACCCGGGGCACCCCGCCGCGAGGGAGGGTTGCCGCTCAGCAAGCCGGGGCTTGTGTCGCTGAAACTCTTGACCTGCGACACAGTAGGCGGCCCTGCCCGCGGCTTCCATCGCCCGCGCGGCGACGTCCACGATGTGGCGCGCTCCCACAACCGGCACGCTCGTCAGGCGACGGAACTCTGCCGAGCCTTCGTGTGGAGCGCACCGACGGCCTGCTCGTACGACAACCCCGTGCCTGTGATGTCGCGCAGCAGTTGCCCCAATGACGTACCCCCGATGCGCAGCGACGCCGCGGCGCACGCACCGGCTCCCCGCAGGTCGCCTTCGCGCCAGGTCGCGGCGGCCTCGAGGGCCTTCCACGCGGCGCGGCCGTGGCGCGGCACGAGCGGCAGCCAAGTTCGCAGGCACGCGCTCGTCATCAGCGGGCCCGTCTCGCCGAGCGGCATGCCCGGGCTCAGCAGACGGAACAGTTCGGGTGCGACGCACAGGAGGATCTCATCGCGCGTCGGGCCGTCGACGACAGCGTCGGCGAGCACCTGCAGGTCGGCGCTGCGGGAGCGTCGCCGGGTGCCCGACGCGGTGTCGGGGACGTCGCACAACCGTGCCCAGGCGGCTCGGACGTCGACGACGCTGGGAACGGGGCGCGCGGTGGCGGCCATGGCCTCGCCGCCGCGGCGGACGTGGCGAAGCTGCTCGCGGGTCTGCTCTGACAGGGACGGGATCTCGTGGATCGCGCCGTCACAGCAGCCGAGCTCGCATTCGATGGCCCACCAGTGCTCGTCGCTGGCACCGAGGACGTGGTGCAGCGGCACGCGGCGCTCGATGCGTTTCGCGAGGGCCGCGATGTCGACGCGGCCCGGCTCGCAGCGATAGGCGATGGCGATGGCGGCCTGCGCACCCATCGTCGCGCGCCGCTCAGCGACGACGTCGAGCATGTGCGCCGTCTCCCCGTCGCACGCATCGTCCGCCCAGCCGAGCACCCCCGCGAGCGCACCGTCACGTTCGAACAGGACGATGACGGCGCCCGCCCCCTCGGAGCCGACGAGATCGGGAAGGCCTGCCACCAGGGCGCTGAGGCCCTTGAGTCGTGTTGTTGTCTTCATGCCCCCAGCGAAACCCATGACGCCACCCGCGCGCTGACCACGAGCCACAAACCTGTGGACGAGGCATCCTGCGGGCCGCGAAACGGGCCGTAGCCGTCACACCTGTGGGTGAGTGGGCCGTTCGAGCAAGGCCAGGCGGGGGTTCGCGGCCCCCAGATCGTCGCCCGGAAGCCCGTTGATGCGCACGGACGACACATCGCCGAACCGGCCCGGACACGCCGAACGCCACCCGTCGAAGACGAGTGGCGTTCGAGGTGGAATCAGGGAGACGTCAGGCTGACGGCGGGATCTGCGCGACGAAGTCGCGACGCGCCGACTGGGCGATCTTGCGGATGAGGACGACATCGAGGCCGCCACCGATGAAGCCGCCCGCCACGGGGATGAGGCGCGGAATGCGCGTGAGGAAGCGACGCCCCACCTGCGAGCCGAGACGGAACGCAACTGACTTGTTCACGACGGCGAGCGCCGCCGGCGGCAGCTTGCGCGTGGCGACGTTCGTCGCGACGCCACCCGTCATCGGGCCAAGGCCCTTGAGGACCTGCGTCGCGTCCGCACCGATGAGGTCGAGCAGGATCGCCGAGCGCACGGCTGGGTCGTCGACGTCGTGACCGTTGATGGCGGCGATCGCCGCGACCATGCGCGTCGCGACGGTGTAGAAACCGATGACGTTCGCGGGCAGTGCCACGGGGAGCGTGACGAAACCGCCGAGGTTGGTGAGGAAGCCGTTCGCGCCCGCGAGCTTCGTGTGTGATGCGACGACGTCGTCCATCGCCGCTTCCTTGGAGCCCGCCTTCTTCATCGCCTCGTCGGCGACGGCGCGGGCCGACTTGAACGTCGCCACGCCCCCGATGCCCACCGAGATGAGGTGCTGCGCCAGGGTGTTGGCCGTCGAGTCGAGCATGCCCGACGATTTCTCGGGGGCTGCAGGAGCCTTCTTGTCTTGACCGAATCCGAACATGAGGTGATCCTCCCAAGTTGGCGGGGGCCCGGCAAGCCACCGCAGGGGTGGCCGCAGCCAGGCGAGCGTTGCGAAGCCCGCGTGGCCGTCGGCTCAGACCGACGGCCGGCGAGAAGCGCTCGCGGGCTCACAACGAGCCCTTGGTGCCCGGATCCTCTCCCTCGGCGCGCAGGAACTGCTCCAGCTCGGCGCCGATCTCGTCTGCGCTCGGCAGGTCGTTCATCTCGGCGGCGAGGAGCGAGCGTCGACGACGACCCTCGGTGAAGGCGTCGTACTGCCGCTCGAGGCCCTCGACGACCTCGGTGACCTCGTCGTTCTCGCTGATCTGCTTGGCGATGTCGGCGCGATGCAGCCCGGCGATCGCGGCGAGCTCCTGAGCGGGGATCGCCAGCCCCGTCAGCCCGCAGACGGCCTCGAGCGCGGCGAGCGCGGCGTCCGCGAACTCGACCTGCGTGAGGTAGTGCGGCACGTGGATCGCGAAACCTGCGGTGTCCATGCCTGCCTCGGCGAGCCGGATGTGCATGAGCCCTTCGGCACTCGAGGGCACCTGGACGTTGCCGAAGAGCGGCTCGTTCTCCGTCAGCAGACGCTGATCGGAGGCGAAACGCGTGAAACCGACCGGGCGCGTGTGCGGCACCGCCATCGGGATGCCGTGCGCGCTCACCATGAGCGAGACGCCGAGGTTCGCCGCGAGGATGCGGACGGCCTCGCTGACGCGCTCCCACTGGTAGTCGGGCTCGGGGCCGGCGAGCAGCAGGAACGGCGTGCCTTCGGCGTCGACGAGGCGGTACAGCACGAGAGCCGGGTCGTCGTACTCGCTGTAGCGGTCGCGATCGAACGTCATCATCGGGCGGCGACCGCGGTAGTCGAGCAACTGGTCGACGTCGAACGACGCGACGACCGTGTGCTCGAGCGTGCCCAGCATGTGCGCCGTCATCAACTTCTGTGTGTTGCCCGCGTCGATGAAACCGCCCAGCGAGACCACGAGGGTCGAGGCGCTCTGCTCGGCGAGCGGGGTGTCGGTCTCGATGCGGAACAGTTGCGTGGGATCAAGCACGTCGTACTCCTTCGTCAGGTGCTCACCGTTCAACGCCCCGCGCGCGGGGATGATTCCCCCACGCCGCGGCCACTCAGGTCTGCGGCGACGCGGCGTCCGGAACGGTCTCGGCATGACCGTCGGTGCGCAACTGCGCCCGCAGCGCCTCGGCATTCTCGGCGAGGATCTGCTGGTCCTGGCCGCGCGTGACGGCGTGCGGGTCGAACTCGGCCGGGCTCTGCGTCGGCCACACGTGCAGGTGCAGGTGCGGCACCTCGTACCCCTCGACGAGCAGGCCGACGCGCTGCGCCTGCCACGCGCGCTGCTGCGCCTGACCGATGATCTGCGCGACACCCGTGAGATGCGCGAAGATGCTCGGCGGCGCCTGCGTCCATTCGACGATCTCCCCGCGCGGCACGACGACCGTGTGCCCGTCGGTGATGGGGTCGATGACGAGGAACGCCACGCACACCTCGTCCTGCCAGACGAAGTGCGCCGGGATGTCGCCGTCGATGATCTTGCTGAAGATGCTCGCCATGGCCTCCAACCTACGCCCGATCAGCGGGCCTCCGCAGCGTCCATCGCCTTGTAGATCCGCTTCTCGGACACCGGGTGAGCGGTGCCCAGACGCTGCGCGAACTGGCTGACGGCAAGCTCCTCGATCATCCAGCGGATGTCGAGCACGTCGGCGTCCCCACGGCGCTCGGGGCGCAGCCCGGCGACCATGTCGTCGTACTCACGTCGGACGGTCGCGACGAGGTCGGCGCGGTCGGCGTCACGCACGAGATCGGTGACGCCCTTGTCGAGCCGCTCGAGCATGCCCCGCACGTAGCGATCGAGGTGACCGAGGCGCGCCAACCCGGTCTCGGCGACGAAACCGGGATGGATGAGCGCGACGAGGTGAGCGGCGACGTCGTCGTGCAACGCCTTCGCCGCGGGCGCCGTCAATCGTGACAGCCCGAGCTGCACCTCGGCGGCGTGCTCGAGCACGGGCGCGAGCTTCTCGGCCGCCTCGAGCACGAGCGGTGCCACCTGCTGGCGGATCGCCGTGAGCGCCACGTCGAACTGCTCGGCGTCGCGCACCTCGCGCCCGGGCATGCCTTCGATGACGGCGTCGACGGCGGCCGCGAGGACGTCGTCCATGAGGGCGTCCATCGAACCGTGCGGGTTGTTGCCGAGCGCGAGCTTCTGCCGGTTGCTCATGAGGCCGAGGATTCGCTTCCACGGCACCTGCGTGTTGAGCAGCAGCAGACGGCGGGTGCCGAGCCGAGTGGCCTGGCGCGCCTCGGACTCGGTGCCGAGCACCTCGACAGCGACGTCACGGCCGTGGTCGACGACAGCCGGGAAGCCCGTCATCCGCTGGCGGCCGGCCGACTTCGTGAACTGGCGGGGCAGCTCACCGAACGTCCACTGCGTCAGCCCCTGCTGCTCGAGGTCTCCGGCGGCCTTCGCGATCGACTGACGCAGACGCCCGGCGAGTTCGTCCTGCAGCGCCGCGAGATCCTTGCTCTCACGGATCTTGCGGCCCCGCTCATCCTCAACCCTGAACGTGACCTTCAGGTGGTCGGGCAGCTTCCCCGGGTCCCAACTCCCCGCGGGCACACGCACCGAGGTGAGACGAAACAGCGCCTCGCCCAGCTCGTCGGCGAACGGGACCTGACCCGGGCGACCCTGGGCATCCATGAGTGCCAGCGCGCGCCGCGCATGGTCGGGAGCCGGGACGAAGCTGCGTCGGATGTTCTTCGGCAGCGACTTCACGAGGGCCGTCGCGAGTTCCTCACGCATACCGGGCACGAGCCAGTCGAACCCGTGATCCTCGACCTGGTTGAGCACCGGCAGCGGCACGTGCACGGTGATGCCGTCGGCGTCTGCACCCGGCTCGAACTGATACGTCAACTTGAGCCTGAGACTGCCCTGCCGCCACGACTTCGGGTAGGCCGATTCGTCGACGGCGTCCGCGTCGTCGGCGACGAGCAAATCCTCGGTGAAGGTGAGCAGGCTCGGGTTTTTACGACGCTCGTTCTTCCACCACCGGTCGAAGTGCGCCCCGGAGACGATGTCCGCCGGGATGCGCTCGTCGTAGAAGTCGAACAGGACGTCGTCGTCGACGACGAGGTCACGCCGTCGGGCGCGCGCCTCGAGGTCGGCGAAGCGCGCGCGCAGCGCCGCGTTGTCCTTGAGGAACTGGTGCTGCGCATCCCAGTCACCCTCGACGAGAGCGTGACGGATGAACAGGTCGCGAGAGACCTCCGGATCGATCGCGCCGTAGGCGGCCTTGCGGCCCGCGACGATCGGGATGCCGTACAGCATGACCCGCTCGGACGCGACGGCCCCCGCGCGCGAGCGCTCCCAGTGCGGTTCGGCATACGAGCGCTTGACGAGGTGGGCGCCCGCCCGTTCGATCCAGGCGGGGTCGACGACCGCGTTGGTGCGCGCCCACATGCGGGTCGTCTCGACCAGCTCGCCCGCCATGACCCAGTCGGGTTGGCGTCGGAACAGCGTCGAGCCGGGCTGGATCGCGAAACGCGCCTGACGGGCGCCGAGGTACTCGCGCTTCTCACGATCCCGCAGCCCGACGTGGCTGAGCAGACCCGTGAGCAGCGCCTGGTGGACGGCATCCTCGCTCGCGGCGTTGTCGCTCATGAACAGCTTGGCCTGCTTGCACGCCGCCCTGAGCTGACCGTGCAGATCCTGCCATTCGCGCAGCCGCAGGTAGTGGAGGTACTCGCGCTTGCACAGGCGCCGGAAGGCACTGCTGGACAGTTCGCGCTGCTGCTCGCGCACGTAGTTCCACAGGTTGAGGTAGCTGAGGAAGTCGCTCTTCTCGTGCTTGAACCGGGCGTGCTGTTGATCCGCCTGGGCCTGCGCGTCCGCGGGGCGCTCACGCGGATCCTGGATCGACATCGCCGCGACGATGACGAGTACCTCCCGCAGCGAGCCGTTCTCGGCGGCGGCGACGAGCATGCGTCCGAGCCGCGGGTCGACGGGCAGGCGCGCGAGAGTGCGGCCGGTCGGCGTCAGCTTCTTGCGCGGCCCCTGAGCGGTGGTGTCGAGGGCGTGCAACTCCTCGAGCAGCGCCAGGCCGTCCTTGATCTGGCGGGCGTCGGGCGCGTCGACGAACGGGAAGCGCGCGATGTCGCCGAGGCCCAGGGACGTCATCTGCAGGATGACGCTCGCGAGGTTCGTTCGCAGGATCTCGGGGTCGGTGAACTCCGGGCGGGACGCGAAATCCTCCTCCGAGTACAACCGGATGCAGATGCCGTCGGCGACGCGGCCGCACCGGCCGGCGCGCTGACGGGCGGAGGCCTGCGAGATCGGCTCGATCGGCAGGCGCTGCACCTTCGTGCGCTGGCTGTAGCGCGAGATGCGCGCGGTGCCGGTGTCGATGACGTAGCGGATGCCCGGCACCGTCAGCGACGTCTCCGCGACGTTCGTCGCCAGGACGATGCGTCGCCCGTGGTGCGGG
Source organism: Dermacoccus sp. UBA1591 (assembly GCF_002322065.1). Classification (NCBI taxonomy): domain Bacteria; kingdom Bacillati; phylum Actinomycetota; class Actinomycetes; order Micrococcales; family Dermacoccaceae; genus Dermacoccus; species Dermacoccus sp. UBA1591. The sequence goes on from NZ_DCNR01000112.1 coordinate 13,520, forward strand.
GCGAAGACGCGATGCTGCTCGGCGGCGGACAGGCGCGCATAGAGCGGCACGATCTCGACGTCGTGACGCGCGCGCCCCCAGTCAGCGCCCTTGAGCGCGTCCGCGGCGTCGCGGATCTCGCGCTCACCGGAGCAGAAGACGAGGATGTCCTGCGCCGAACCGTCACCGCTGCCTGAGCGCCACAGCTCCTGTGCGGCCTCGACGATGCCCGTCACCTGATCGACGTCCTCGAGCTTGGGGTCCTCCCCCGGCTTGCTCGGCGCGAGCTCGCGCACGAGGGGGCGATACCGCGTCTCGACGGGGTAGGTGCGCCCCGAGACCTCGATGATCGGCGCGGGCCCGTCCGGGCCGGCGAAGTGCTCGGCGAAGCGCTCCGGGTCGATCGTCGCGGACGTGATGATCACCTTGAGATCGGGGCGCCGCGGCAGCAACTGCTTGAGGTAGCCGAGGATGAAGTCGATGTTGAGGCTGCGTTCGTGCGCCTCGTCGATGATGAGCGTGTCGTACTGACGCAGATCCCGATCGCGTTGCATCTGCGACAACAGGATGCCGTCGGTCATGACGCGCACACGGGTCTTCTTCGACGACTCGTCGACGAAGCGCACCTGATAGCCGACCGTCTCACCGAGCGGCGACTCGAGTTCTTCGGCGAGCCGCTCGGCGACCGAACGCGCCGCGATGCGTCGCGGCTGGGTGTGGCCGATGGCGCCGGCGCGCCCGCGCCCCAGTTCGAGGCAGAACTTCGGCAGCTGCGTCGTCTTGCCCGAACCCGTTTCGCCCGCGACGATGACGACCTGGTGGTCGCGGATCGCCTCGAGGATCTCGTCTTTCGCCTCGACGACAGGCAGGTGGCCCGGGTAGCGCAGGACGTACGACGCTGCTTCCGATGTGGGGTCGGGGATGGCCTCGGCGGCCAGGGCCGGTTCGTCCCCTCGGGGTGACGCGTTCGCTCTGCTCCGGCTCGGCCTGCGCCGGCGGGACGATGAGGCGAGCGGCGGCCCGGGCGTCGCCGGATCGCCGTTCGAGGAAGGTTGCGAAGGTCTTGGAGTACTCACGATTCGCTCATTTTCTCACGCGCGCCGGTGATGGCCGCGCGCGTTCGGGCAGGGCCCAGCGCCCCCGCCGTCAGGGCAGGAGCTGGCTGAGCGTGTAGATGAGGAGGCCGACGAGGCCGCCGACGACGGTGCCGTTGATGCGGATGAACTGCAGGTCGCGCCCGACGAACGACTCGATGCGTTCGGAGGCGTCCTGCGCGTCCCAGCGCTCGACCGTCGAGGAGATGAGGGCCGTGATCTCGTGGCCGTATCCCTCGACGCCGGCGGCTGCGACGTCCTCGAGGCGACGTTCGAGGCTCGCGTGGAGCGCGTCATCGGTGCGGATGCGGTGCGCGAGCGCCCGCAGGTGGTGGACCATCCGCGCCCGCAGCTCGCCGTCAGGATCCATGAGAGCGTCACCGAGCATCCGACGCACCGACGACCACACGTTCAGGGCCGCGTCGGCGACGCTGGGGTGGGTGAGGAAGCGCTGCTTGAGGTTCTCCGCCTGATGCTGGGTCTTCTCGTCGTGCTGCAGGTCGTGCGCGGCGCGAGCGAGGAACGCGTCGATCGCGCGACGCATCGCGTGATCAGGTGTGTCGCGCACCTCCGCGAGCCACTTGACGATCTCGAGGTGGATGCGGTCGACGACGGCGTCGTCGAGCCACTGCGGCGACCACCACGGCGCCTTCGCCCCGACGATGCGCGTCACCGCATCCTTGTTCTCGCTCACCCAGACGTGCATCTCGGTGATGCAGACGTCGACGAACCCGTGGTGCGTGCCGTCCGCGACGACCCCTTCGAGCAGGTGCCCGGCGAGTTCGCCGATGGGCTCGCGCTGCAGACGCGGGATGAGGACGGCGTCGAGGAAGTGGCGCACCTCGTCCTCGTCGAGGCTCTCGAGCGCCTTGTTGAGCTGCGGGGTGATCTGGGCGACGAGCCGCTCGGCCTGACCGGGGCGCTCGACCCAGGCCGCGACGCGTCGCGGGACGTCGACGCCGCGGATGCGCTCACGCACGAGATCGGGGGTGAGGAAGTTGGAGGCGACGAACTCCTCGAGGCTCTTGCCCAGCTGATCCTTGCGCGTCGGGATGATGGCCGTGTGCGGCACCTTGAGACCGAGGGGGTGACGGAACAGCGCGGTCACCGCGAACCAGTCGGCGACGGCACCGACCATCGCAGCCTCGGCCGCCGCGTTGACGTACCCCCACGCCCCGCCATGGCCGTGCGTGAGGATGTAGATGACGGCCGCGAGGACGAGCAGCCCCGTCGCCACGAGGCGCATGCGACGCAGCGCAGCACGGCGCTCGAGATCGGCGGGGGCCAGGTTCATCGTCGTGGACACGCCGCCACGATAGTCGGGCTCTCGCTCGCGCACCGCCTCGACGCCACCGTGTTTCGCTCAGGGCGCACTGCGGACGCCGGTGTGTGGCGGCCGCGGGGTGACGTGCGCGGCGTCTCAGGTGAGAGGAGATGCAGGGGGCGTGCGCAGGAGCTCGGCGCCCGTCACCCGCACAGACGCCGCACGTGCGCCGCGAGATCGTCGAGGCCATCGCTCAGCTCACGCCACGACGCGTCGAGGTCGACGTGCCACGAGTGGACGCTCGCCCGCGTCGCCGGCATCCGGATGCGGCTCGCCGGGCGGCGCCGCGCGTGGGCATAGACGACGAGTGCTGCGTCGAGGTCGAGCGAGGCGGCCTGCACCATGACCGGGAAGAACGCGGCCGCGTCGTTCGCGACGGCGGCGGCCGGGTCGCGAGGAGTCCGCGCGGTGTCGCGACCTCCGCCCGTCATGAGGTGCAGCGGGTCACCCGTGCGGCGGGGCACGTCGTCGTCGCCGAGGTGGTAGCGGGTGCCGATGACGAGGCGGGGGCCGCTCGCGTCACGCACGAGGATGTCGGCGGTAGCGCGCAGCGACGCGGCGTCGTCGAGCGCGAGCTCCTCGGCCTGCTCGACGCGATGCGCGGGCCACAACCGGGCCCGCAGCTCGGTGGCGACGAAGCGCAGGAAGACGAGGTCGACGTCGACGAGGAACGCGTTCGCACCGCGCTCACCCGCGTCATGACGGATCGAGAAACCGTCGATCGCGAGACGCGCCAGACCCATCGCGTGCTCGTAGTGCGCATTGAGCCGCGTCAACGGGATCTCGAGCGCCAGCTCCCGCGGATCGGCGTCGGCGACCCCGTCGAACCGCGCGAGCAGCTCGACGGCGAGACGCCACGTCTGCGGGCTGAGGCCGGGGGCGCCGAGCACGCGGACGACGGCCGCGCGCAGCAGGTGGTTCTCGACGACGTCTGACGTGAACTCCTCGAACCGGCACACCGGGGCGCCGACTGTCCACGGTCTGCGGGCGAGCTGGTCGACGAGCAAGCGGCCCCGCAGCGTCGAACTCTCCTCCTCGCGCGTGCGATACCCGTGCAGCAGCCCGCGGCGGGTCGCCGCCTCGACAGCGCGCAGGACGACGAGCGCCGATCCGTCGAGCAGTTCGCCGTCACCCGCGAAATCGCTCGTCTCACTCCCCCACGCGATCGACGCGTCCTGCCCGCCGAGCATGGCGAAGATCGATGCCATCGGCACGCGCGGCACGATGCGCACCTCGAAACCGGGAACGCTGACCGTGCCGACCCACGACGTCGTCTCGACGACGACGGCCTCCGGATCGGCAGTGGCGAGCAACCTCACCCGATCCGAGCCGACCGAGAACAGGGCGCGACGCGCACTGCTCGGCACGCGGACCGGCTCCGAACGCGAGTGCTCCGCCAGGGTGAGGCGAACGCGCTCGTCCGGCGCGAGGGCGCCGGCCGCGAGCGCCGTCATGGCCCCTCGGGCGCCGCGTCGTTCGTGGCGCGCGCCGCGTCGTCGTCAGCATGCGCGGCCTGGGCGTGCCGTTCGAGCACGGCCTCCCAGGTGAACGTCGCGAGCACGTCCTCGCGCCCGTAGAGCTGATCCTCGATGAACGGGTAGACGCCGTACTTCCAGATGCGGGCGAGCGCGGCGTCGTCGAGGTCGCGCACCATGAAGTGGCTGTGGCCGATCTGCAGGTGCGGGCCGCGCAGGATCTGACGCAGCTCCTCGTTGACCCGATCGACGACGCCCGCCACCCACACGGGGCCGTTCTCGCGCTCCAGCCAGCGCGCCAGCAGCCCCTCCATCGGGCCTTCGTGCGGCATGAACGGCAGGAAGTGGAAGCGGCGTCGCAGCGCAGCGTCGACGAGGGCGATCGATCGGTCGGCCGTGTTCATCGTGCCGATGAAGTACAGGTTCGAGGGCAGCTGGAAGCCCTCGTCGGGCCGGTAGCTCGTCATGACCGACTGCGAGCGATACTCGAGCAGGAACAGCAGCTCACCGAAGACGCGCGGCAGGTTCGCGCGGTTGATCTCGTCGATGACCATGATGTGCGGCGTCGTCGGGTCGGCCTCGGCGGCCTCGGCCATGAGCGCCAGCGGCCCCTTGCGCAGTTCGTAGACCATTGCGCCAGCGGCGTCGAGACGCGGGCGGAAGCCCTCGAAGAAGTCCTCGTACGACGTGGACGGGTGGAACTGCACGACGGCGCGCTTCGTCGGGTCGGGCTGCAGGGCCGCCGCGAATCGCTGCGCCATGAACGTCTTGCCCGTCCCGGGCGGACCGTAGAAGATGAGCTGCTTCTTGTCCTGCAGCAACTCGTCGATCTCGCGCAGGAACTCCTCGTCCACGAGCAGATCCGCCGCCGCCTCGGCGACCAGATCTCGTTCGGGGTCGACGCTCGTCTCGCCCTTGCGCAGCAGCCACAGCGCGAACTGCACCTGCCCCCACGGGTCGTTCGGCAGCAACGGTTCGAGCTTGCCGCGCAACCGGTCCGCGGCGATGACCTGCAGCCGACCACGCGACAACTCGCGCCGACGCGGCAGGACGACACCGAGCGCCTGCGCGAGAGCGACCTTGCCGTCACGCCCCGTCATCGCGTACACGGGCAGGTAGCGGTGCGGGTGCGCGATCGCCAGGAGCTTCATCGCGACCGCCTCGTCGAGCGCGACCTCATCGGCGCCCTCGGGGTCGATGACCGCGTCGATGCGGTCGGCGTCATCGCCCTCACCCCACAGCAGGTGCGTGACGGAGCGCGCGAGGTTCTCGAGGCCACGCGCATCGAGCGCGGCGAGGCGCGCGTCGAGGACACTGTGCGTGCCCGTCGACCCGTAGGCGCCACCGGCGATGATGCGCTTGAACGTCGCGAGGTCGAACGCGGCGAGCGCCTCCGCTTCGAGCGAGGCCGCGAAGGTGCGGCGCTGCTCGACGTGCCACTGATCGCGCTCCGCCGGGTACGGACGGTCGGCCAGGAAGGCGCGCAGCGCGATGGCGAGCTCCTCGTCGATGCCCTCGACGGGCGCATCGGAGCCGCGCATCGTGTCGACCAGCGGCAGCACGCGGCGGACGGTGTCCTCGACGTCCGCGGCGAAGCTGCGCCGCCCCACCCCGTCGGGGTGCGGGAACCAGCGGCCGACGAACACCTCGCCACCCTCGTACGACGCCCCCGTCGGCGTCAGGCGGTCCGGCGCGCCGGCCGGGCCGAGATGGATGAACTCCAGACCGGCAGGCAGGTTCTGCTCGAGCCGCGAGCCGAGCTCCTCGTGACGTTCGGCGCCCGCCGCGGAATCCCAGCCCGACATCAGCCCGACGGCGATGCCGGAGCTCGTCATCCACACGCGCAGGGCGGGCGCTCCCCCGCTGCTCGAGGGCAGCAGCCACGTCGAGTGCGAATCGCTGCGGTAGGCCGCGCGCGAGGACGCCTCCGTCCGGGTCTGCAGGCTCGTCTCGGCGAGCTTGACGCCGGTGGCGCGCTCGAGCTGCTCGTGCAGGCTGCGCGCGACCAGCGCGGCATGACCGCGCAACTGCAGCGCCAGGGACGCGGCGCGTGCCTCCGACTCGCCGTCCGGATAGCCGACGCCCTGCTCGAAAGTACGGTGCAGTTGCGTCGACTCGGTCGCCAGCGCAGGCAGCGCCGCGCCGAAGCCGACGAACGACGGCTTCTCGCCCAGCGCCGTGACGACGCGCTGCGCCCGGTAGGCGCCGGCGGGGCTGAACGCACGGCACAGCGTCACGAAGTCGACGTAGCGCTCGGCGTGCGTGAGGTGGCGCCCCATCCACCCCAGGGTCGCGAACGCGTCCGCCCCACCCGGCCACAGCACCGGCCAGTCCCCCTGGCCGGAGGTGGCCCACACGAGCGACAGGAACGTCGGCACGCGCGCGAGATCAGGCCCGCCGGATCCGATGACGTCCTCGAGACGCGCGATCGACGTGCCCGCCTCGTCGAGCGAGGTCGGGGTGACGAGCACCTTCGCCAGCACGTCCTCGAGCTCGCCGAGGCGGTCCTCGCAGTGCGCTACGACGCGCGGCAGCCAGTGCCGCGCGAGCGCGCCGGCCCCGACATATGGGCCCGGCCGCGCGCCCCACTGCGCGAGGGCCTCGGCGAAGCGTTCGATGTCGGGGCGGCGGATCATCGCCTCGACGTCAGCCCTCAGTTCGATGTCGCGGGCGTGCGCGAGCGCGTCGAGCTGCTGCCACGACGCGACGAACGCGGGGTCGGCCTCGACGTGCTCGGCCATGAGGTCGTACGTGCTCCGCCACCGACCCAGATCGGTCTCGCGCTGGCCATCCGCAGCCTCGTCGGACCACGTCATGGGGGCTTGCATCACACCGTCACTCCCGGCACGGCGAACCCTCAGCGAGGGCCGCCGTCACCTGCGTCGAAGGGGGCATTCGGCGACGCGGAGCCTGCGGCTGCGGCGTCGTCGGTTCTGCCGGTCAGTCTAGCCTGCGACTCACCCTTCGGACGGTGTGCGTCCGGTGGCTCGAGAGGACTTCCGAAGGCGCCGGCGCCCACGCGATGGCGCGGGTACGCGCTTCGCGTGGGCGGTTCGTGGGCCGCTGACGCTGCACTCGTACACCGTCGCGGGACGGGTCGCGGCAGGTCGGTGCGGCTCAGCGCACGACGCGCAGCCTGATCGTCTCCGGCATCGCGCGCAGCTGGTCCAGGACGGCGTCGGGCAGCTGGGAGACGACGTCGGTGACGACGTAGCCGGTGTCCGCGGCGGTGTCGAGCATCTGACCCTCGATGTTGACGCCGTGCTCGGCGAGGATGCCGTTCATGCGCGCCAGCGCACCCGGCACGTTCTTGTGGAAATGCACGATGCGGTGCTGACCCGGGCGCTCGGGCAGGTTGAGCGACGGGAGGTTGACGTTGAGCGTCGTCGAACCACGCTGGACGTAGTCGCGCAGCTTCGCGGCGACGAACCGTCCGATGTCCTCCTGCGCCTCCTCCGTCGAGCCGCCGATGTGCGGCGTCAGCACGACGTTGGGGATGCCCTGCAACGGTGAGTCGAACGGATCGCCCTTCTTCTTGGGCTCGGTCGGGAACACGTCGACCGCCGCACCGGCGATGTGACCGGATTCGAGATGCGTCTTGAGCGCGTCGTAGTCGACGACGAAGCCGCGCGAGAGGTTGAGGAACAACGAGCGCGGGCGCATCGCGGCGAACTGCTCGGCGCCGAAGAAACCGGCGTTGCCGGAGCGCCCGTCGACGTGCAGCGTGATGACCTCGGCGATCGACAGCAGCTCCTCGAGCGACGAGCAGCGTGTCGCGTTGCCGAGGGCGAGCTTGTCGTCGGTGTCGTAGAAGTAGACCTGCAGGCCGAGCATCTCCCCGACGACCGACAGCTGCGAGCCGATGTTGCCGTACCCGACGATGCCGAGCTTGCGGCCGCGGATCTCGTGGCTGCCCTTCGCGTCCTTGTGCCACACCCCGTCGTGCAGCGCGCGGTCCTTCTCGCTGAGGCGGCGCGCCATCATGATGATCTCGGCGATGGCAAGTTCAACGACCGAACGCGTGTTGGAGAACGGTGCGTTGAACACGACGATGCCCCGCCCCGCGGCGTGCGCGAGGTCGATCTGGTTCGTGCCGATGCAGAAGGCCCCGATCGCCTGCAGGTCGGGCGCATTGTCGAGCACGCGCGCGCTCACCTCGGTCTTGGAGCGGATGCCGAGCAGGTCGACGCCCTGCAGCGCCTCGATCAGCTCGTCCTCGTCCATCGCGCCGATGCGCATGTCGACCTCGAAGCCGGCCTCGCGCAGCAGCGCCTCCCCCAGGGGGTGCACGTTCTCGAGCAGCAGTGCCTTCACGGCCGGTTCCTTTCGCTGGCGGTGACGACGACCTGACGCGTCGCTCACATCATGAGACTTCATCGAGGCGATCGCAGGACGATCCATCTCAGCGGGCAAGACGGCAGGCGCCGTCGATGACTCTCGTCACCGGCGACGCCTGCCTTCATGCCTCAGCGAAGCATCAGCTGCAGCCGGAGGTGCTTCCGCAGCCCTCGCACACGTAGCAGCTACCGGCCGGACGCATCTTCGTCCCGCACGTCATGCACATCGGCGCATCCGCGGCGTGACCCTGGAACTTCTCGAGCAGCTCGGTGGAGCTGTGGATCTCGTTGCTCACCTCACGGGCCGAGGCTGCACCCGAGCCCGAGATGACCTCGTCGGCATGCTCCTCCTCCGACGTCGTCGGAGCTGCCGGCGCAGTGGTACCCGCGCGCTCCTGACGGGCCGGGGCGGCCGTCTGCGAGTTCGACTCCGCGTCGAAGCTCTCGTCGTCGCCCTCGCTCGGAGCGTAGGAACCCGTCTCGAGCTGACGCGCACGCTCGGCCGCGGTGTGGATGCCCATGAACGAGCGCGTGTCGAAGTCGAGGTAGTCGAGCGCCAGGCGGCGGAAGACGTAGTCCATGATCGACTGCGCCATGCGCACGTCGGCGTCGTCCGTCATACCGGCCGGCTCGAAGCGCAGGTTCGTGAACTTCTCGACGAACGTCTCGAGTGGCACGCCGTACTGCAGGCCGATGGAGACCGCGATCGAGAACGCGTCCATGACACCGGCGAGCGTCGAACCCTGCTTGCCGAACTTGAGGAACAGCTCGCCGAGGTCACCGTTCTCGTACGTGCCGGCGGTGAGGTAGCCCTCCGCGCCGCCAACGGCGAACGACGTCGTCTGCGACGAGCGACGCTTCGGCAGACGCTTGCGGACCGGACGGTACTCGATGACCTTCTCCGCAGCCGCGGTCTCGGTGCTGGTCGCGGCGGGCTCGGACTTCTTCTCCGCCTTGCCGTCGGACAGCGGCTGGCCGACCTTGCAGTTGTCGCGGTAGACCGCGATGGCCTTGAGGCCGAGCTTCCAGCCCTCGAGGTGCACCTCGGCGATGTCGTCGACGCTCGCGGTCTCGGGCAGGTTGACCGTCTTCGAGATGGCGCCCGACAGGAACGGCTGGCAGGCGGCCATCATGCGCACGTGGCCCATCGGCGAGATGGCGCGCGCACCCATGGCGCAGTCGAAGATCTCGTAGTGCTCGGGCTTGAGACCGGGCGCGTCGATGACGTGACCCTTCTCGGCGATGTGCTCGACGATCGCCTCGATCTGCTCGTCCTGGTAGCCCAGCTTCTTCAGCGCACGCGGGATCGTCTGGTTGACGATCTGCATCGAACCGCCCCCGACGAGCTTCTTGAACTTGACGAGCGAGAAGTCGGGCTCGATACCCGTCGTGTCGCAGTCCATCATGAAGCCGATCGTGCCGGTCGGGGCGAGGACAGAGGCCTGCGCGTTACGGAAGCCGTTCTTCTCGCCGAGCGTGACGACGTCGGCCCAGGCCTTCGTGGCGAGGGCGTGGATGTCGCTCGCCATCGCACCCATGTCCTTGTGCGACGACAGCTCGTCGTTGGCCGCGCGGTGCTTGCGCATGACGCGGTTGTGCGCCTGGCTGTTCTGGGCGTAGCCGGCGTAGGGGCCGACGACGGCCGCCATCTCCGCGGAGCGCTTGTAGGCGGCACCCGTGAGCAGCGAGGTGATCGAGGCCGCCAGGGCGCGGCCACCGTCGGAGTCGTAACCGTGGCCCGTCGCCATGAGCAGTGCACCGAGGTTGGCGTACCCGATGCCGAGCTGGCGGTAGTCGACGGTCGTCTTGCCGATCGACTCGGTCGGGAAGTCGGCGAAGCAGATCGAGATGTCCATCGCCGTGATGACGAGTTCGACGACCTTGGCGAATGTCGCCGCGTCGAACGTGTCGTCTTCCTTGAGGAACTTCAGCAGGTTGAGCGAGGCGAGGTTGCAGCTCGAGTTGTCGAGCGACATGTACTCCGAGCACGGGTTCGACGCCGTGATACGGCCCGTCTCGGGGTTGGTGTGCCACGCGTTGATCGTGTCGTCGTACTGCACGCCCGGGTCGGCGCACTCCCACGCGGCCTTGTTGATCTTGTCGAACAGCTCACGCGCATCGACGGTCTCGATGACCTCACCGGTGTCGCGGGCGCGCAGACCGAAGCTGCCGCCGTCGACGACCGCCTGCATGAACTCGTCGTTCACACGAACCGAGTTGTTGGCGTTCTGGTACTGCACGGAGACGATGTCGCGGCCACCGAGGTCCATGTCGAACCCGGCGTCACGCAGCGCGCGGATCTTGTCCTCCTCGCGCGCCTTCGTCTCGATGAACTCCTCGATGTCGGGGTGGTCGACGTCGAGGACGACCATCTTGGCCGCGCGACGCGTCGCGCCACCGGACTTGATCGTGCCGGCCGAGGCGTCGGCGCCGCGCATGAAGGAGACCGGGCCGGATGCGGTGCCGCCCGAGGAGAGCAGCTCCTTGGAGGAGCGGATGCGGGAGAGGTTGAGACCGGCGCCCGAGCCACCCTTGAAGATGAAGCCCTCCTCCTTGTACCAGTTGAGGATCGAATCCATCGAGTCCTCGACCGACAGGATGAAGCACGCACTGACCTGCTGCGGGCTCGCGGTACCGACGTTGAACCAGACGGGCGAGTTGAACGAGAACACCTGGTGCAGCAGGGCGTAGGTGAGCTCGTGCTCGAAGATCTCCGCGTCCTCGTCGGTAGCGAAGTAGCCGTTGTCGCGCCCGGCCTTGGCATAGGTCAGCACGACGCGGTCGATGAGCTGCTTGAGGGAGCTTTCACGCGCGTCCGTGCCGACGGCGCCACGGAAGTACTTGGTCGTGACGATGGTGGAGGCGTTGAGCGACCAGAAGTCGGGGAACTCGACACCCGACTGCTCGAAGATCGTCTCGCCCGTCTTCCAGTTCTGCTGGAGGACGTCCCGCTTCTCCCAGGTGACCTCGTCGTACGGGTGCACGCCGGGCGTGGTGAAAATGCGTTCGATCGTGACGCCGCCGGTGCGGCGTCCCGTCTTGGCGCGGGCCTTCGTCGTCTCGGTCATGACCGTGAGCCTCCTGGCAGGTGGGGTGAGCTGGTACGTGAGGGTGATCTGGGGGGCGCGCCCTCGGCAGGCGCGCGGGGTCAGGACGCCGAGGCGGCGTACTGACGCAACTCGCTGACCGCCGTCTCGAAGTCCTCGAGCGATTCGAAGGCCTGGTAGACGGAGGCGAAGCGCAGATAGGCGACGTGGTCGAGTTCGCGCAGGGGCCCGAGGATCTCGATGCCCACGTCATGGGCGTCGATCTCGGCGGAGCCCTTCGAGCGGATGGACTCCTCCACCTGCTGGGCGAGAACGGCCAACTGGTCGTCGGTGACCGGGCGGCCCTGGCACGCCTTGCGAACCCCGGACATCACCTTGTCGCGCGAGAACGGCTCGCTGACCCCGGAACGCTTGACGACCGTGAGACTTGCGGTCTCCATCGTCGAGAACCGCTTGCCGCAGTTCGGGCACTGACGGCGCCGCTTGATGCAGGTGCCGTCCTCGCTCGAGCGCGAATCGACGACGCGGGAGTCGGTGTTGCGGCAGAACGGACAGTGCACGTCAAACCTTCCGACGGGGCTGGGAACACTCGGGACGACGGCGCTCCACCCCGGGATTCCGGCCTCAGAGCGCAGATGCACATCAGCGGAGGAGAATCAACATCTAGGGGGAAGCGGGGGCCAAAGCCCCACATGTAGAGATATTAGGCCCCTGAGACCCGACGCGCAACAGCACCGAGGCCGCGTCTACTCGCCCTGCGCAACCTCGCGACGACCCCCGCCACTCGTGCGCCGCGGAATCCTGCGCCAGCCGGGGGGGAGGCGACTCACGCCCCCTCGAACCCTCGAACCCGACGATGGCGATCGTCACACTTCACGGTGCGGGGATGATCACCTTCTGGCCGGCCTGCACCTGCGACGAGCCGAGGTTGCTCTCGTGCTCGATCGCGACGACCGCCTGGTCGTTGCGCACGCCCGGCATCTCACGCGCCGCGATCTGCGAAAGCGTCTCCCCCGCGCGAACGGTGACCTCGTGCCGCTGCGTACCGTCGACACCGCTCGCCATCGCCCGGCCCGCGAGGATGGCCCCCGCCACGACGACGAGAGCCACGCACACGGCCGTGAAGCGACGACGGGCGAAACGAACGCTCTGAGAGTTCGTGACGACCTGCACCGCGCCACCCGTGGGCACGAGGTGGAGGTGCGAGCGGGATGCCGCAGCGTCGACCCGCGCCACGCGGCGCACGTCGACACCCGAACCCAGCACGGGCTCACGTCGAACTGCAGTACTCGAAGCAACCATCGAAACCACTCCTTCTCTCGGGATACCCCCGAGGCGCCGCCACACCGTCACCGGTGCGGCTTCCTCACGCGACCCGGTCAGCCCGGAGGGACCGATCGAACACGCGTGCGATAGAACAATTGTACGACACCCGAACGTGCTTTCGAACGGCGCGCACGGATTTCTTCGTACACATTTTTGAAAAGTGTGTGCGACACCGCGTACTGTGGGTGATGTCAGATACACAAGCACCGCGCACCGACAACCCCGTCATGGCGGGCATTTCCGCCCCGCCGGAGGGTGCACGTGTCGCCAACGCGACCACCGACGTGCGACGAGGACCAGGAGGGGTCACACCATGGGTGACGTTCATTCGATGCAGGAGCGCACGCCGGGCAAGCTGACGCCACGCCAGCACAAGGTGCTCACCGTGATCCGACGTTCCGTCGACGAGCGCGGCTACCCCCCGAGCCTGCGTGAGATCGGCGAGGCCGTCGGTCTGACGAGCCCGAGTTCGGTGGCCCATCAGCTCGCCGCACTCGAGCGCAAGGGATACCTGCGCCGCGACCCGAACCGCCCGCGCGCCATGGAGGTCGTCTCCCCCGACTCGGGTGCGGCGACCCGCGGCTACCGCGGCAACGCCGTGTCTGCGCTATCCGAGTCGCAGCACGACGAGACGGGCTCGGGCGACGAGCGACCCACGCCGTCATACGTGCCGGTCGTCGGCCGCATCGCGGCCGGTGGCCCGATCCTCGCCGAGCAGGCCGTCGAGGACGTCTTCCCGCTACCGCGTCAGATCGTCGGTGACGGCGAGCTGTTCCTGCTGCGCGTCGTCGGCGACTCGATGATCGATGCGGCCATCTGCGAGGGCGACTGGGTCGTCGTGCGACGCCAGGCCGACGCCGCCAACGGGGAGATCGTCGCGGCACTGCTCGACTCGGAGGCCACGGTCAAGACGCTGCGCCGCAGCGAGGGCAAGACGTGGCTCATGCCCGCGAACGAGGCCTACTCCCCGATCGACGGCGACCACGCGAGCATCATGGGCAAGGTCACGGCCGTCCTGCGCAGCATCTGAGGCGCTGGCCGCGCCGCGCGGATCGGTCCAGCGTGTGGTTGCAACTCGACTCTCAGCCCCTTCTGCGCCCCGACGTTCGACGCCGAGACGTCAGGACGTCGCGAGGTCGAGCCCCAGCGCGTCGCACACGGCGGTGAGGGTCGGGCCGAGGGGTTCGCGCACGACGAGGTCGACCCGCTCCTCGCCACGCATCGCGCCGAGCCCGACGAGGGCGACCGGCTTCTGCTGCTTGAGGGCGGCGAGCACGAACCGGTAACCCGACATCACCTTGAGCGAACTGCCGAGCACGAGCACGCCCCGGCAGCGTTCCACTGCCCGCATCTGCGCCTCCACGACCTCAGGAGCGACGGACTCACCGAACATGACGACGTCCGGCTTCACCGTCGTGGCCGTGCAGCGCAGGCACGCCGGCACGATGACACCGCGCTCCAGCTCGACCGCGACGTCCGCGTCGCCGTCGGCGAGCAGGCGCGCCTGCGTCGGCAGCTGGGGGTTGAGTTCGCGCAGGCGTACCTGGAAGCCACGGCGCCCTTCCCGCGTCCCGCACGCGACGCAGACGACGTGCTCGAGCGACCCATGCAGCTCGGTGACGTCGCGGGCACCGGCACGCGCATGAAGGCCGTCGACGTTCTGCGTCACGAGGTGATCGACGAGGCCGCCACCCTGCAGTCGCGCCAGCGCGACGTGCCCGACGTTCGGTTCCGCCGCGTCGAAGATCTCCCAGCCGACGGCACTGCGCGCCCAGTACCGTTGACGCGCCTCGTGGGTGGCGAGGAACTGTTGGTATGTCATGGGAACCGTGCGGCGCGTGCCGTCGGGGCGCCGGTAGTCGGGGATGCCGGATTCGGTCGAGATGCCGGCGCCGGTGAGGACGAAGAGCCCTCCCGCGCGCACGAAATCGGTCAGTTCCGCGACGCCGCTCATCATCCTGCCCCTCCCATAGGTCTGCGTTCGATTGTCTCAACAATGGATAAGAGCACGTTATTCTTGGTGCATGATCGATGCAGCCGGGCTCCGCGTCATGAAGGCGATCAGCGACGAGGGCAGCTTCACCGCCGCCGCTGCCGCTCTCGGCTATTCTCAGCCGGCCGTGTCGCAGATGGTGCGCCGTCTCGAGGAGAAGACCGGGACGGCTCTAGTGGAGCGCCTCGGCCGCTCGGTGCGGCTGACGGAGGCCGGGCAGGTGCTGGCGCGCACGGCGACGCCCGTCCTCAGTGCCCTCGAGGCCGCCGAGAGTGAGGTCGCCGCCATCGCTGGGTTGCGCGCCGGGCGGGTGCGCCTCATGGCGTTCCCGTCGGCATCGTCAACGCTCGTCCCGCGCGCCCTCGCACTCGTCAAGGAGCGGTTCCCAGACGTCAAGGTCAGCTTCGCCGAGGCCGAACCCCCGGAATCCCTGGCGAGCCTGCGTGCCGGCGATTGCGACGTCGCCGTGGCGTTCACGTACGACGACGCGGACCCGCTCCCCGCAGGCGAGGACCTGGACCCGTTCCTCACCCGCGGGCTCCTGCACGACGACGTGCGTCTCGCCGTCCCGCGCGATCACCCCCTCGCCGCAGCCGAGAGCGTCCGCATGGAGGAGCTCAGCGACGCCTCGTGGATCGCGGGGTGCCCCCGATGCCGTGGCCACCTCGTCAGCCTCGCCCAGGGCGCCGGTTACGCGCCCGACGTCGCGTTCGAGACGGAGGACTATGTCACCGTTCTCGGCCTCGTCGCGGAGGGCCTCGGCGTCGCGCTCATTCCCGAGCTGATCCTGCGCTCCACGTCGCATCCGGACGTCGTGACGTTGCCGCTGCTGCCGTCGAGCCGGCGCTGCGTGTTCGCCGTGACGACACCCGACCTGCAGCGGGTCCCCGCCGTCACCGCCACCCTCGAAGCCCTCGCCGACGCGGCAGCACGGGTGCCGAGCGCGCAGCACGCTCATCGCTGAGCCTGCAGGCTGATCGAGCCACCCGTCGCGAGGGCGTCCACGTCACCCTGCGTGTCGGTACGCCACACCCGCGCGTCGTGCCGGGCCAGCAGTTCGAGCGTCTTCTTCGTCGGGTGACCGTAGTCGTTGCCGGCGCCCACCCCGATCACGGCCTGACGCGCGGCCGCCGCCTCGTAGAGGCGCTCGTTCTGGTTGGAGCTACCGTGGTGCGCCACCTTGACGAGGTCGAACGCGCGTCGCCGGGCGCTCTGACGCACCTGTTCGATCACCGCGGCCTGCGCCTCACGTTCGCAATCGCCCAGCATGAGCGCGTGATACGCGGGCGCCGATACGTCGAGCACGAGTGAGGCGTTGTTCTGCACCGACCCCTCCGTCATGACGCGGCGCGGCCACAGCACCTCGATCGTCACCTCGCCGATGACGAGGCGTTGTCCCGGTGCGAGCGCCCCGAGCGAAGCCCGAGGCTGTTCGAGCGCTGCTTGCACCGAACCCAACGCGCCCTGCTCGCCGCGCGATCGTGACGACGCCGCTGTACCGCGGCCTTTGAGTCCCTCGCTCTCCTGAGCGCCCTCCATGACCCACGTTCCGAGGACCGCCACCGGAGCGTCGGAAGCACGCAAGACCTCAGCCAGTCCGCCCACGTGGTCGGCGTGGAAGTGGGTGAGGATGACGGCGTCGAGCGTCGTGATGCCGTGGCGCTCGAGGCATTGCGCGGGATGGCCGTCGGCAGGCCCCACGTCGATCATGACGGCGCGCGTCGCCCCGGTGCGCACGAGCGCGGCATCCCCCTGACCCACCGCGCACTGCGCATAGACCCACGCGGGCGGTGCGGCCGACTCCCCCGGCAACGGCGCGAGCACAGCCGCCAGGAGCGCCCCCGCGACCCCGAGCGCGACGAGACCGAAGCGACCGGTGAAGACGATGGCCCGCCACGCGCACAGGAGCACGGCCACGACGACAATGGCGAGCACGACTCCGGCCAGCCCCGGGAGCCAGGGCACCGAGCCGCCGGGGACGGCGTCAGCGAGGCGGGCCACTGCGCAGATCACCCAGGTGGGCAGCCCCGGCAACCACACGAGCCACCCTGCGAGCGTCGGAGCGATGACGGCGACGGTCGACACGATCATGCCACCGAGCGTCGCCGGCGCGACGAATGGCTCGGCCGCGACGTTCGCGGGGATCGAGACCCACGACACCGACGAATTGAGGGCGACGAGCACCGGCAGGCACAGCGCCTGCGCGGCGAGCGGGACGCAGGTGATCTCGACCATCCCGTCGACGAACCGGCCGCGCCGCGAACCGAGCTTCGTGAGCAGGGCCTGCGACCAGCGTCGCGCGAACAGAACGAGCCCGAGCGTCGCCAGCGCCGACAAGGCGAAGCCGACGCTGACGGCCAGCCACGGATCCCACACCAACAATCCGACGATGGCTGCCGCGAGCGCCGGGCAGGCGGCGCGTTCGCGTCCCCACGACGTGCCGAGCACTCCCACGGCACCCATCGCGGCCGCGCGCACCACGCTCGGTTCGGGTCGGCACAGGACGACGTACGCGGCGAGCGCGACGAGAGCCAGGGCCACCCGCACCCGACGTGACGTGCGCGACCACCCCAACAACCACATCGTCGCGACGAGGACGACCGTCACGTTCGAACCGCTCACGGCGTTGAGGTGCGACATGCCGGTGGCGTTCATCGCGTCCGTCAGGTCGTCCGGTAGATGGGCCGTGTCGCCCACGACGAGCGCGGGCAACAGGCCGGCGGGGTCGTCCGGCAACTGCGACGAGGCGCCGACGAGCCCGGCCCGAACAGGTTCGAGTGTCGTCACCACCCAGGGCGGAGCGCCGACGACGTCCGGGGCGCCGTTGACCTGCACGACGGCGCGCGCCGCCCCGAGACGCTGCGATGGGGCCAGACGCCCGCGCGCCCGCAGGTGGGACTGCCAGGTGAGGTTCGTCCACCGACGATCGCCGACGAGGATGACGGGCGTCGCGACCTCCTGCGTGCGTCCGCGCGCCGTGATGCGGTCGATCTGGGCCGGGACGACGAAGCGCTCGTCGCCTCGGGCACCGACGACCCGGTGCGGCTGGCCCGTCACTCTCGCCTCGAGTGTCGCGACGGCGCGGTCACGGGCCAGCGTCGTCACCGGCCCGGCTTCCTCGTGCGCCAACGTCACCTGCGCCGCAGCGAGGACGATCGTCGTCAGCGCGATGACCAGCAGCGCCCAGAGCGCCCACCCCGACCCGTGGGATGACGCCGGATTCTCGTCATCCTCGCCCTCGTGC
>NZ_DCNR01000113.1:0-8900 GCF_002322065.1 Dermacoccus sp. UBA1591
GTCCGGGGGATCATCGGGCGGTGCGCGCCAGACGAGGGGAATGTCGTTTTCTCGTCAGGCTAACGGCGTGTCGACTGGATTTGTGCGGCGGCGTGTGAATCACAGATGTGTTATTCGCGTGCGCGCGCTGTTGGGTATGGAGTGGAGGTTCGGACGTTTTGACCCTGTTGGCCCCGCATGCGTAAGCTGGATGACGATTGTCTGCGCCCCGATGACGGTGATCCACCGCCTCGATGCGTGCCGTTCCAAGGTATTTTCGCCGATGGGCAGGCCCTGTGGGCCGCCATTGCTGGTGCTGCAGGAGTGGGATGCCGAAGGTTCGAAGAGCCTGGAGCCCGTCACGTGCGGGTGGCGCGACAACCCTGACCATCAGCACGACGGCGGCGCGCGAGCGTTCGCCCTTCCCCAATGGAGTTCGACGTGAGCAAGCGCACCTTCCAGCCCAACAACCGTCGCCGCGCCAAGACGCACGGCTTCCGTCTGCGCATGCGCACCCGCGCCGGCCGCGCCATCCTGGCGAACCGACGCGCCAAGGGTCGCAAGCAGCTTTCCGCCTGAGTTCGGCCCACGACCGGCCGTGCTCCCTGCTCAGCATCGCATTCGTGACGCAGGGCAGTACCGCGCCGTCCTGCGGGATCGACGTGCGGGGCGCGCGGGTGGCTCGCTGCTCGCCGTTCATGTGATCGACGCCGACGCGTTCGGCCTTTCACCCGAGGATCGGGTGGGGCCGCGCGTCGGTTTCGTCGTTTCAAAGGCCGTGGGCAACGCCGTCGTGCGTTCGCGGGCCAAACGCGTGCTGCGGCACGTCGCCCGGGACGCGCTGAGTGAGATCGACCCCGGGCTCGACATCGTCGTGCGCGCGAACCCGGCGATCGCCGGTGCCTCGAGCCACGACGTCGCGAGGGAGTTCGATCGGATGCTCGCCAAGGCGACGCGACGTCAGCGACCACAGGATGTTTCACGTGAAACGGATTCACGCGAACCATCGGACCGGGCGCATCAGGACGCGTCCAGGGTTCGACGATGAGTGCCGGGGTGCCTCGAGCGCCGGCCGGCGATGATGTGCCCGGCGACCACGCCGCGTCAGCCACACCGGTGCCGGACGAACAGCACGGCTGGCGCCGCGTCGTCGTGTGGCCGCTGCTCGTGGTCGTCCGCTTCTACCGTCGGTGGATCTCGCCGGCGTTGCCTGCTACGTGCCGGTTCTACCCGTCGTGCTCGACGTACGGCCTCACGGCCCTGCAGCGATTCGGCCCGATCAAGGGCACCTGGCTCACGCTCAAGCGGCTCGGCCGTTGCCATCCGTGGAACCCCGGCGGGGTCGACCACGTTCCTCAGAAGAAGACCTCCTGACGCCTGCTCGTTCGCGAGCGGCGTCGACTCACGCCCACATCATTGCGAAGGATGATTGATGGACACCCTGCTCTATCCACTCGAGTGGTTCGTCGCCGCCATCATGGTCGGCTGGCACAAGCTCTTCTCGCTCGTCGGCCTGCCCGAGGCGTCCGGCTGGACGTGGGCGCTGTCCATCGCCGGCCTCGTCATCGTGCTGCGCATCCTGCTGATCCCACTGTTCGTCAAGCAGATCCACGCGTCGCGTCGCATGCAGCTCGTGCAGCCAGAGATGCAGAAGATCCAGGCCAAGTACAAGGGCAAGAAGGATCCTGAGTCCCGCGCCAAGCAGCAGGAAGAGATGATGGAGCTGTACCGGACCACCGGTACCAACCCGCTCGGCTCGTGCCTGCCGATCCTGCTCCAAGCGCCGTTCTTCTTCGCGCTGTTCCGGGTGCTCAACAACCTGAGCAAGATCGCTGACGGGCGTCACGATGAGATCGGCTTCCTCACGAGGTCGCTCGCCGGCCAGGCAGAGAGCTCGAAGCTGTTCGGTGCGAAGCTGTCCGACACCTTCATGGGCACGGACGGCTGGGGATCGGCCAAGTGGGTCGCCATCCTGCTCATCGTCCTCATGTCGGCGACGTCGTTCATCACCCAGCACCAGCTGATGCGACGCAACATGCCAAAGGCCGCACTCGAGGGGCCGATGGCGAAGCAGCAGCAGATCATCATCTACCTGATGCCGATCTTCTTCGCGATCTCCGGTGTGAACTTCCCGATCGGTGTCCTCATCTACTGGTTCGTCACGAACGTGTGGACGATGGGCCAGCAGTGGTTCGTCATCCACCGCATGCCGACGCCCGGATCGGCCGCCGAGAAGAAGCTCGAGGAGCGCAACCGCGCCAAGGGGCGCGAGCACAAGACCGTCACGATGGACGATCTGCGCAAGGCCAACGAGGGCAAACCGAAGGGCCGCTTCGCCCAGGCCATGGAGAAGGCGCAAGAACAGGCCCGCGAACAGCAGGGCCTCAAGACGGGTGCACGCCCCGCCGGCGCATCGAAGGTCTCCATGTCGAAGAAGAAGGCGGCTGCGAGTGACGACGTCGTCGAGTCGAGCGTCGTCGAGACACCCGCGGCCACGAACCCGGTGCGCGAGAACGGCCGGGCCACCAAGGCGCCGCAGACCGGGCCGCGCAACCAGCCGAAGAAGAACACGCCGCGCTCGAAGCGCAAGAAGTGAGAGGGACGTCATCATGACCGAACAGGCACCGGGACGCTCTGGCGTCACCAACCTCGAGCGCGAAGGTGAGATCGCGGCGGACTTCCTCGAGAAGCTGCTTGACATCGCCGACCTCGACGGCGACATCGACGTCGAGGTCGAGGGAGGCCGCGCGGCCGTCTCCATCGTCGACTCCGAGGAAGGCCAGGTGCCGCGCTCCCTCGTCGGCTCCGGCGGTAAGACGCTCGACGCCCTGCAGGAACTCATGCGTCTCGCCGTCCAGGCTGAGACGGGCGAGCGCAGCCGCGCGATGCTCGACATCGCCGGCCATCGTGCCGAGCGACGAAGCGCTCTCGAGTCGAAGGCTGCTGACGCCGTCGCGGAAGCGAAGAAGACTGGCGCCAAGGTCGAGATGGAGCCGATGACCGCGTTCGAACGGAAGGTCGTGCACGATGTGGTGCTCGCCGCGGGGCTGACGTCGGAATCCGAGGGCGCCGAGCCGAACCGCTACGTCGTGGTGCTGCCCGAATGATCGTGTTTCACGTGAAACTCGAGCGTGAGACGGCAGCATGACGCAGCCCGCTCACGAGCACGACGCGAAGACGCCTGCGGCACCGCAGGCGTCTTCGCCGCCTCCGGCACCCGACACGGCAGCAGCCTTCCTGGCTGACCGGCTGCCGCTCATGACGCGCTACGTCGACGCCCTGTGCGACACCGGCGTCAGCCACGGGCTCATGGGCCCGCGTGAGGTGCCGCGCATGTGGGAACGGCACGTCCTCAACTGCGCCGTCGTCCACCCCGGAATCGCCCGGGGGGCGCACGTTGCCGACATCGGTGCCGGCGCTGGGCTGCCCGGCCTCGTCCTCGCCATTGCCCGCCCCGACCTCACGATGACGCTCGTCGAACCTCTGCTTCGACGGACGACGTGGCTGGCCGACGTCGTCGAAGAACTCGACTTGCCGAACGTCGAGGTGGTGCGCGCCCGTGCGGACGAGTTGTGGGGGCAGCGCACGTTCGACGTCGTGACGTCACGTGCCGTCGCGCGCATCGGGGAACTGGCGCGCTGGTCGTTGCCGCTCGTGAGCCGGGGCGGCGAGATGTTCGTCCTCAAGGGCTCGAGTGCCGCCGAAGAGCGTGACGAGGACGAGGCCGTACTGCGCCGGTTGCGTGTTCGCACGGCTGAGGTGGAGACGTGGGGCGAGGGCACCGTCGAGCCACCGACGGTGACCGTCCGGCTCACCGTCGACGGCGTCGCGCCGCAACTCACGCGCAAGCAGGCCGGCACGATCGACAAGACCAAGCAGAAGCCGTCCCGCCGTCCAGATCGGCGCGCCTGAGGTTCTCTCCGGTGCCGGTGCGCCACCCCACGTGATTCCCTGTCCCCAGGTGTGACGGCAACGTCAGGCCTGGGGACAGCCGCGTTCGCCCCCTGCGCCACAGGTGACACAATGGGGTCTTGCCGTCAACGCGAATCCGAGGAGAACCGGTGACATCCACTGCCCCAGTCGGCTGGCCCACCCACAGGCCTGGCGTCGCGCACACGGGCCCGAGCCCAGAGCCCGTCGGATGGCAGGGTATCTCCACCGCAGCGGCCGAGAGCCTCGGCGGTGATGCGGTCGTCACGGTGGTGAATCCGGTCGTCACGGAGCAGGCTGAGGGCCCGGTCGGTGCTGACGTTTCACGTGAAACACCTCAGCCGATGATGGATCCGCAGGTCTCGGAGGTCACCGGCCAGCGCACGACCGATGTCGCTGACGAGGTCGCTGAGCCGTCGGCCGCTGACCAGGACGCCGCACCCATGAGGGAATCGGAACCCTCACCTCGCGAGATGCAGGATGGCGAGGATGCCGCCCCAGCCGGCGATGCCGTCTCTGACGTGCGAGCTGCGCTCGGTTACGACATCCTGCTCGGCGGGACGATTGTTCCCCGTGAAACATCGACCCCGACGGCTCCCGCGCCGCGTGACGCGGATGGAACCGAGTCGGTCGATGACGTCGAGGCCGCTACCCCAACCGACGCCCGGGCCGATGACGACCGTGCTGACTCTGGTGCCGCTGACACGAAGGCCGAGGTCGCCGTCTCCGATGGCGAAGGTGTGGGGGATGCCGCCACGGCGGTGACGTTGACCGGTCCCGTCGTCGACGAGGCATCGGCAGATCAGGGCACGGCCGAGGTGCCCGAGGGCACTGCGTCACAAGAGGATGTGTCGCACCGCAATTCTGCGCAGAGCGAGGGGTACGTGCCGCGTCATCATGCCGGGTCCGAGGCCACAGACGCTCCGCAGTCGCAGAGCGTCGAGGCTGATTCCGCCCTGGCTGCGCGCTCACCCCTGCCGTCGCGTCGCGCTCGCCGCCATGCCCGCCCCCGCGTTCCCAGCTTCGAACGCGCGACGGACACCGACTGGCAAGGCGTGACAGATCACGACGACCCACAGCACCCCATGGACGACGAAGGACGACGCGATGTGCTCCACGCCGAACCCGAGGCACCGTCAGCCGAGCCCAGGCCGGCGCGCGTGAGTTTCACGGGCGTCGAACAACTGCCGCGCCCGACGCACCCGCGGGTGCTCACGGTCGCGAATCAGAAGGGCGGCGTCGGGAAGACGACGACGACCGTGAACGTCGCGGCGGCGCTCGCTCAGGCGGGGCTCAAGGTTCTCGTCATCGACATCGACCCGCAGGGCAACGCTTCCACTGCTCTCGGCATCGAGCACCACTCCGACGTGCCGAGCGTCTACGACGTCATCGTCGAAGGAACGCCGATCGACGAGGTCATGGCCCAGTGCCCCGACATCCCCGGCCTGTGGTGTGCGCCGGCGACGATCGACCTCGCCGGCGCGGAGATCGAGCTCGTCTCCCTGGTCGCTCGCGAATCCCGTCTGCACCGTTCGATCAACGCGCAGTTGGCTGACTCGACCCCGGACGAGCGCTTCGACTACGTCTTCATCGACTGCCCGCCGAGCCTCGGGTTGCTCACCGTCAACGCGTTCGTCGCGGCTGACGAGGTGTTCATCCCCATCCAGTGCGAGTACTACGCGCTCGAGGGGCTGAGCCAGCTGCTCAAGAACATCGAGATGATCAAGATGCACCTCAACCCCGGGCTGCACGTCTCGACCATCCTTCTCACCATGTACGACGGGCGCACCAACCTCTCCGCGCAGGTCGCGGACGAGGTGCGCGCGCACTTCCCCGAGCAGGTGCTCGGCGCGCTCGTGCCGCGCTCGGTGCGCATCTCGGAGGCGCCGAGCCATGGCGAGACCGTCATGACGTACGACCCGACGAGCACCGGTGCGACGAGCTACCGCGATGCTGCTCGGGAGATCGCCCTGCGCGGTGCTAGCGTGCCCGAGCCTTCGGGGCGAATCGGACGATGACCGACGCCGTGACGCCCGACGGCGATCGCCGTCATGCTGCGACGTCGTACGCAGCCTTCTCATACTCATCCCGCCTGACCCACCGTGTAGGAAGTGGACCTCGATGAACGACAAGCGACGTGGACTCGGCCGTGGCCTGGGTGCGCTCATCCCCAACACCACCGAACCGACGCGGGTGACGCGCCCGACGGACGTCTTCTTCACCGACTCCAAGGCCTCGCGCACGCAGGACGGCGACGAACCCAGCGCCCCGGAGGCCCGTGCGAGCCGCTTCAGCGAAGCCCTCACGCCGCGCCCGTCGCACCAGGCGCCGCGGGGTACCGAACCCCGGACCGAATCGCGCGCCTCGACGCACCGCCGCCACGACGACCTCGCCGCGGCCGCGGCCGCCGTCACGCAGCCCGCGGGGCAGGCGCCGAGCGTTTCACGTGAAACAGAGGTGGCGAAGCTCGAAGCGCAGCCGGCACAGCGTGATGACGCGGCCGGCATTGATGACGAGAGGGACGTGACGTCGAACCTCGCGCCCGTGCCTGGTGCGTCGTTCGCCGAGATCTCGCAGTCGCTGATCCGCCCGAACCCGAAGCAGCCGCGCTCGGTGTTCGACGAGGAGCACATGGCCGAACTCGTCCACTCGATCGGCGAGATCGGGGTTCTGCAGCCCATCGTCGTGCGGCCCGTGCCGGAGGGCGACCCGGATCACGCGCAGACGCCCTACGAACTCATCATGGGTGAGCGGCGTTGGCGGGCCTCGCAGGAGGCCGGTCTCGCGACAGTGCCGGCCATCGTCCGTTCGACGACGGACGAGGATCTGCTGCGTGACGCCCTGCTCGAGAACCTGCACCGTAGCCAGCTCAACCCCCTCGAAGAAGCGGCGGCCTACGCACAGTTGCTCGAGGACTTCGGCTGCACGCACGACGAGCTTGCCACGAAGATCGGCCGCAGCCGCCCGCAGATCTCCAACACGATCCGCCTGCTCAAGCTGCCGCCGGTGGTGCAGCGTCGCGTCGCCGCGGGTGTCCTGAGTGCCGGCCACGCCCGTGCCCTGCTCGGCATGAGTGACCCCGCCGCGATGGAGCGGCTCGCCCAGCGCATCGTGGCCGAGGGCCTCTCCGTGCGCGCGACGGAGGAGATCATCGCGCTCGGCGACGACACGAAGCCGCGCAAGAGCGCTGTTCCACGTGAAACCAACCCGGATCTCGATCACTGGGCCAGCAATCTCGCCGACAAGCTCGACACCCGCGTCGGCATCACGATGGGCAAGAACAAGGGCAAGCTCACCGTCGAGTTCGCCTCCGTCGACGACCTCAACCGCATCATGGACGCTCTCGGGATCGAACGTGGCTGAGCGTCTCGACCCGAATGAGGCTCCTGAGGTCAATCATTCTGACGGCAGCTCGGCCACGGCGCAGACGCAGGACGGGCATCTGACGCGTTCCGACATCACCGACGCTCCGCTGATCGACGGCACGGATCCGCTGAGCGACAACGCTATCGACCGCCGTCGGGGCCGCACGGCGACGCCGCAGCTCGTCATCTTCTGCCTCTTCGCGCTGATCTTCGCCTACTTCGTCATCGGCGACGTCATGCACGGCGACTGGGGCATGGCGATGCTGGGCCTCGTCGTCCTCGGCATCTGCGGGGCGGCCATCAAGCGAGAGTTCGACAAGAACCGCTGAACCGCTGACGGCCGCCCCCCTTGCGTCCAAGTGCACCCGGGTGCATCTGGGCGCAAGGGGAGGGCAGCACGGGGGTAGAGACGAAAAGCCCCGGCCCACCATGTCTGGTGGGCCGGGGCTTCGTCGTCGGACGCTGCGTGCCCGACAGTGTCGTGATGCGGCTCGGTTCAGCCGAGGAACGGCTCGAGCTCGCGCAGCAGCTTCGGCTTCGGCATGGCGCCGACGATCGTCTTGACGACCTCACCGTTCTGGTAGACGTTCATCGTCGGGATGCCGGTGATGCCGTACTTCGCGGAGATCGCCGGGTTCTCGTCCGTGTTGAGCTTGTAGACGTCGATCTTGTCGGCGTTCGCCGCTGCGATCTCCTCGAGGATCGGCGCGACGGCGCGGCAGGGGCCGCACCACTCGGCCCAGAAGTCGACGAGGACGGGCTTGCTGTTCTTCAGGACGTCGGCGTCGAACGTGGCGTCCGTGGTGGGCTTGGTGGCTCCCATGATGTTCTCCTCTGTGCCGGCACCGGCGAAGCGGCACCCGTGGTCGATGGTTCTTGGTCGGTCGAAGATGATCAGCGCGCCGCGTCGGCGCCCTGAGGCTCCGCGGTGAGGGACGCGTCGGGAGCGGGCTCGCCCGCCGCGTCGAGGTGGGCGAGGAAGCGCTCGGCGTCGAGGGCTGCGGAGCAGCCCGAACCGGCGGCCGTGATGGCCTGACGGTAGGTGTGGTCGACGAGGTCGCCGCAGGCGAAGACGCCGTCGACGTTCGTGTGCGTCGAACGCTCCTGCGCGACGACGTAACCCTCGTCGTCGAGCTCGATCTGCCCGGTGACGAGCTCGTTGCGCGGCAGGTGGCCGATCGCGATGAACAGGCCGGTCGCGGCGAGCTCGCGCTCGTCACCGGTGACGGTGTCGCGCAGCGTCACGCCGGTCAGCTTGTCCTCGCCGTGGATGGCGACGACTTCGCTGTTCCAGGCGAATTCGATCTTGGGGTCGTTCTCGGCGCGCTCGGCCATGATCTTGGAGGCGCGAAGCTCGTCGCGCCGATGCACCATCGTCACCTTCGCGGCGAAGCGCGTGAGGAACGTGGCTTCCTCGACGGCCGAGTCGCCGCCGCCGACGACGATGATCTCCTGGTTGCGGAAGAACGCGCCGTCGCACGTCGCACACCACGAGACGCCGTGGCCGGAGAGGCGCTTCTCGTCGGGAAGGCCCAGTTCGCGGTATGCCGAGCCCATCGCGAGTATGACGGCCTTCGCGCGGTGGGTGACGCCCTCGCCGTCGACGACCGTCTTGACGGCACCGGT
>NZ_DCNR01000113.1:9167-14998 GCF_002322065.1 Dermacoccus sp. UBA1591
TTCTCCATGAGGTCGGGGCCCATGATGCCGTCCGAGAAACCGGGGAAGTTCTCCACCTCGGTGGTGTTCATCAGGGCGCCACCAGCGGTGACGGAGCCCTCGAACACGAGCGGTTCGAGATTGGCTCGCGCCGCGTAGATGGCGGCGGTGTACCCGGCGGGGCCGGAGCCGATGATGATGAGGTTGCGCACGGCCTGGTCGCTCACGAAAGCTTCCTTCGTTGTCTTGTCACGGGCTGCCCGGGGAAGGTCTCGGCGCTGTCGCGCGCCCGCTGTCACCTTGCACAACGCACTCTAGTCGTGGGACATTCCGAGCGCATGCCGAGGCGTACCGCGGCGTCGAGCCACCGGGCTGGCGAGCAAGTCGATGCGAAACCGTCGACCCCGGCCCTCACGTCGTGACGGACGTCGGCCCCGCCTCGAGGTCGGTGGCCGTGCTGCAGGTGCGCGAGACGACCCAGGCCGTCGACGTGCGGCCCTTCACGGCGACGACGATGACGGCGGGGGTGCCGTCGTAGGTGGCGAAGTCGGCGTAGACGGCGTCGGGCTTCTCGATGACGCCCTTCGCGACGGCCTGCAGGCAGGCCTGCACGCCCTCGCCGGTGGCCAGGGGGCCCAAGGATTGCGCGTTGGCCTGCGCGGGTTCGATCGCAGGCGACTTCGACGTCCGCAGCGCCGCAGCCTGCGTCGCGAGATCCGTCGACGTGTACTTCGTCTGCGTCTGCGTGACACGCACGCGTGAGGCGTAGTTCTCCTCGGCAGGTTCCATCGACGCCTCTGCCGTGGGCTGGGCACTCGGATGGGGCTCGTCACGGTTCGTCACGAGGGTCACCGCGCCGATGGCGACGGCCGCCGCGGCGCCGAGCGCCAGCGCCGCGCGCCCGAGGGTGCGTCGGCGACGATGGCCGTCCAGGGAGGTGACGGTGGCCCCTGACGGGCTCTGCGACGCCGCCGGAGGATTCATCTGTCCTTCGGAAGCCGGGACCGCGGGGCGCTGCTGCGTTCCAGGACGCTGCGGCAGCGGCACCGCCGGGGGCACCGCGGGGCGCTCATCGCGCTGGAGATCTTCGGGCGGACGTCGCACGTCCGACAGCCTCTCGTCCGAGGGCACCCCCGCCTCACGGGACGCGCTCGTCAGCGCGTCGCGCACGCGCGTGGCGACGTCGTCGGGCATGCGGGGAGCGTCACGGGAGGCCTCCGTCCGCAGCATGGCAGCGATCTGTTGCTGCACCTCGGCCGACGCGACCGGTTTGTCGTCGGCGTGCGCGGACGCCTCCCACTCGTCGCGGAAGTTGCGGGTCATGTCAGGCCTCCTCTCATGAGCGTGGACGGGTGCTTCATTGTGTCTGACGCGCAGGCGGGCACGGTGGTTCCGTGACGTGAGCCACGTCTTCGGGATGACGCCTCGGCGTCATCGATCCGCGAGCATGCCCGCGAGGGCAGTGCGCCCCCGCGCACACCGCGACTTCACGGTGCCCTCGGCGATGCCGAGGTGCGTCGCGGCCTCGGCGACGCTG
This sequence comes from Dermacoccus sp. UBA1591, assembly GCF_002322065.1. Taxonomy (NCBI): domain Bacteria; kingdom Bacillati; phylum Actinomycetota; class Actinomycetes; order Micrococcales; family Dermacoccaceae; genus Dermacoccus; species Dermacoccus sp. UBA1591. The sequence continues at coordinate 10,684 of NZ_DCNR01000113.1, forward strand.
AGACCCTCCATGTCGACGAGGACGAGGCACAGGCGCTGCCCCTCGGGCAGCTGCGCAAGGGCCTGACGGACGTCGAGGCGGACGTCGGTCTGCGCATGCGCGTCCCGCGTGTCGGCGATGTCGTACTCGGGCCACTCCTGCGTCGGCTTCAGTCGGCGCAGCCGGTCGAGTGCGGAGTTGACGACGACGCGGTGCAGCCATGTCGAGAACTTCGCATCACCGCGGAACGACTCGAGGCGTCTGAACGCGGCGAGGAAACCCTCCTGCACGGCGTCCGCGGCGAGCTCCGGGTCGCGGGTCGTGCGCAGGGCGACCGCCCACATCCTGTCCTTGTAGCGCTCGAACAGCACGCCGAACGCGTCCGGGTCACCCTCACGATGAGCCTGGACGAGTTCTTCGTCGGTGCTGTCCCGAAGCACTGATCCGTTCACTTCGAGACCGTGACCTCGGCGATCGACGACTCGTAGTACGACTGGCCGGCGGGCTTCGTCTGATTCGGGATGAAGACAGTGACATAGCGCCCCGACGCGTTCGTCGAGATCGTCTGCTCACTCGTCGCGCTCGACATCGAGCCGACCTTCGTGCCCGTCTTGCCGGGGGTGTCGCTGACGTAGACGTCGGCGGTCAGCGGCGTGCGCTTGCCGGGCGTCACCTTGATGGTCTTGACGGCTGTCTGCGAACCCAGGTCGATGCTGACGCCACCCATGTCGGGGTCGCCGCCCCAGGAGGCGCGACGGTAGCGCAGGCTCATCCACACCGTGTCGGGGTTGCCGTCGATGGCGTTGGCCGCGGCCAGCGAACCGGATTGGCGCGCTCCTTGCGCGTTCACGAGCGTGGCTGCGGCGGCTTGGACGGGGGTGCCTGCCGGGGCAGCGCTCGAGGCAGAGGACGGCGCACTCGAACCCTTCGGCGACGAGGCGGTCGTGCTGGGCTTCGCGGCGGCGTCCGGCTTGTCAGAGCTGCCGGTGATGCCCTGGAGCCCGAAGATGGCGAGCACGAGCGCACCGAGCACGATGAGGCCGACGAGGACGAGGGCGAGCTTGCTGCTCGCCGGGTCAGGGTCGTCGGTGCCGCCGTTGAACCCCGGTACCGGGGGCTCGAGCTCCTCGAACGACGGGTCGTAGGAGGTGCGGGCGTACGCGGCGTCCTCGTCGTCGAGGTTGAACTGCGTGGTCTCGTCCGCGTCGAATGCGACGGGGCGGCCCACCATCGTCGCGTCGGCGGGGTCGGGTTCGTTGACACGACGCGGGGCGGGCTTGCGCGGAAGAGCCACCGCGGGCTTCGCGCCGGGGTCGGTGGCGTCGTCGCCGCGCACGTCGTCGGTGGAGGACGAACCGTTCTTGGTGCCGCTCTTCTTGACGGTGCTCACGCCGCTGCTCGTCGCACCGGCCTTGCCGGAGGCGCTCTTGTCCGAGCCACCCTTGCTCGAACCTGCCGCTGCGAGGGCCGCAGCACCGACGGCTCCGACGGCCGAGCGCTTGCCTGCACCGTCGCCGGAACCCGCGCGCACGTCGGCCCGGCGAACGACGAACGTCGACTCGGGCTCGTCCGCTGTGTCGTCGTCGGTTTCGACGCTGCGTCGCCCACGGCCCGGAGCCGTGATGATCTGCGCCGACCACGGCGCGAGCTGACGCGCGACCTCGCCCGGCGTGCGCGGGCCGTCACCGCTGTTGAGGACCTGGCGGCACATCGCGTCGAGATCACTCGGCACCCCGTCGACGATCTCGGCGGGTGTCGCGATCTGCCCGTCGGCGCGACGCTGCGCGAGTTCGATGCCCTTGAGGCCCTCGATGTCCTTCGGGTCGCCCGGCCACGTGCCCGTCAAGGCCGTGTAGAGCAGATCCACGAGCGCACGCGTGTCGATGGCGGTCGCCTCGGAGCTGGAGACGTCGTCACGCCCGGCGAGAGAGCCACCGACGGCGACCTGGGTGACGGCGATGGAACCGTCGGCGAGGCGTAGGACGTGACGCGGCGTCAGGATGAGGTGGTGCAGGCCGCGCTGGCGCGCGGCCTCGAGGGCGCTCGCCGTCTCACCGACGATGCGACGCGCCTCCTCGGGATGCATCGGCTCGAAGCGTGCGAGGTCGGCGAGGCTGTAGGCGCCCGTGTGCGGCTCCTCGACGATGTACGCGAACTCGTCGTCGCGCCCCGCGTCGAGCACGCGCACGAGGCGCGGGTCCTCGACGCCCGCGGCGCGGCGGGCACTGTCGAGCGCCGCGTCGGCGTGCGCCGAACGCGACCCGACGACGGTGATGGCGACGTCACGCCCGAGTTTCTCGTCACGCGCGATCCAGCGTGCGAGACCGGGGGCGTCCGAGATCTCGGACGTCAGCTCGTACCGGTTGCCCAGCACCGTGCCCTTCGTGATGCCCTGCACTCGCACTCCTCGTCGCGTCGATGAACCACGGCCCGCGCGTCGCTGAGACGCCGGGCTCGGTTCATCCTAAGCAGCCCGCCGGGCAACCACGCGGTACGGCGTCCCTTCGGCGCGGCGAGGTCTGGAGGCATCGCCCCGAGCGGCCGTGACGATGACGCGTCACGACCGCGAGGGGACGTCAGCCTCGACGCAGACGACGGGTGATCGGGCCGAGCAGGCTGTTGATCTCCTGCACGCGCAGGCGGCTCGCGACGAGGAAGTACACGGCGAGGAACAGCGGGCCGATGATGAGCAGTTCGACGAGGCTCTCGACACGCGTGACGGGCGCGACCTGGTGGATGAGGAAACTGACGAGCAACGTGACGCCGGTGGCGATGATCGCGGCGATCGCCAGACGGACGTATGTGCGCACCGTCTCCGACAGGTCGACGGCGCCGAAGCGGCGCCTCAGCAGGACGAAACCCACCGCGGCCTGGACGACGTTGGAGATCGTCTGCGCGAGACCGACGCCGACGCCGACCCAGTGGGCGCCGGGGTGACCGAGGATGGTCGTGTCCTGCAGGAAGAACCAGGGCACGGTCAGTCCGACGGCGATCCCCGTGCAGATGATCTGCATCCAGAACGGGGTCTTCGCGTCGTTGTAGGCGTAGAAGACGCGCTGAATGACGAGGCACAGCGAGTAGGGCACGAGGCCGACGAGCATGGCGATGGCCATCGAGCCGATGGCCCACCGGGTGTCCGGATCCGCGCCGAACATGGCCGACACGAGCGGGAAGACGAGCGCGAAGCAGCCGAACGTCAGCATGACCGACGCAAGGCCCGACAGGCGGATACCTGTCGTCATGTCGTCCTTCACCTTGTCCGTCTCGTTGCGGCCGGCGGCGATGGACATCCGCGTGAACAGCGCGGTGACCAGGCTGACGGTGATGAGGGAGTGCGGGAGGGTGAACAGCAGGAACGCCTGATCCTGCGCTCCCTTTCCGGGTTCACCGTCAGGCTGGGAGTTGAGCAGCCGGGACGTGACGATGAGGCCCAGCTGCTGGACGATGACGGCCGCGAACGCCCAGCCGGCCATTGTCGAAGCGCTGCGCAGACCCACGCCGCGGAACTTGAAGTTCGGGGTGAACGAGTACCCCGCACGCTTGAGCACGGGGACGAGCACCAGGGCCTGAGCGACGATCGCGAGCGTCGCGGGCAACGCGAGGACGAGGATCATCTCCGTGGTCCACCCCGAGTACGGCGGAACCCCGTTCTGACCGTGCGGGTACGCCGCGATGAACCAGACGAGCCCCAGGATGATGACGACGTTCGCCAGCGCGGGGCTCCACATGAACGCCCCGAAGCGTCCGCGCGCGTTGAGCACCTGACCGAGGATCGTGTAGACGCCGTAGAAGAAGATCTGCGGAAGGCAGATGAGCGTGAACGCCGTGGCGACGTGGAGCTTGTCGCCCGTGACGTTCTTGTGGTCGTAGATCTGGTAGACCCACGGGGCGAGGGCCATGCCGATGACGGTGACGCCGAGCAGGATCGTCAGCGTGAGCGTGACGATGCGGTCCGTGTAGGCCTTGCCGCCGTCGGAGTGCTCGAGCGCGCGCGTGATCTGCGGGACGAGAACAGCGTTGATGACACCGCCGGCCAGGAGCAGGTAGATGATGTTGGGCAGGCTGTTGGCCGTCGCCCACGTGTTGGCGATGCCCGTCGTCGAGCCGAGGGCCCAGACCGTCAGCACGGAACGGAGCAGGCCCAGCATGCGTGAGACGAGCGTGCCGGCCGCCATGATGGCGCTGTTGCGCAGAACCCCGCCTGTTCCCGAGGACTTCGCCGCTGCGGTCTGGGGGCCGTCGGCGGGCGTCTCGACGGCGTCGGTCGCCGGGCCTGCGGCCCCCGTCGTCGGGATGGCGGCCGTCCGCGCCTCTCGTGTTTCACGTGAAACACGAG
>NZ_DCNR01000113.1:15258-33839 GCF_002322065.1 Dermacoccus sp. UBA1591
CCGGGTCTGCCGGAGACGGCCAAGGCGTCGTCAGCCTCGAGGTTCCAGGCGTCCTCGGCCTCGCGGCGCTCGCGGTAGGCGTCAACCTCGCCGAGGTCGATGACCTGCGTGTGGTCGCTGCTCGCGTGGCTGCGCGTGGACTCGAGGTTGCGCAACCACTGCGCCTCCTGGTCGGCCTCGAACCACGACTCGTAGGCCGAACCGATGCTCGTACCCGCGACGTTCGGCATCGCGATGGTGTGCCGTACCGCCGTCTCGTACATCGCGCCGAGCGATCCGGACGCCGCGCCGTTCGGGCGCGACGGATCAGGTTCGGCGTTCGACATCGGCTACTCCTCCAGCTGGATGTCCCGCGCGAGCTCATCGCGTCGGCGGGTTCCCGCCTTCCTGCCGCGCACGAGGCCGTAGCAGAAGACGAGCAACGCCACGATACCGAGCACCCAGAAGATCCACGTACCCGTCGGGCGCGCGTTGATGCGCAACGGGGACGTGTCAGACGTGTCCGGGCCGAGCGCGACGCCGTTCGCGGCCGTCAGGCTCGCGTCGACGTCGACGAGGCTCGCAGCCTGCGCGGCGAGGGGGACGCGCACCGTCGTCTGGCCCTTCGCCTTGATCGTCACGGGCTCCGGTTGCGAGCGGAACTGCACCGCGTACGTGCGTGGCGTGAGCGTCAGGCTGACGTCCTTGACGTCGCGCGCCAGGTCGTTCTTCACCGTCACGCTGATCGTGCCCGAGTCGGAGAAGAAGTTGATGCGCGCCGGGACGACGCTGACGTGCTCGGGGATCGTCGACACGGCGGCGGAGGCATGCTGGACGAGCTCGTCGACGTCCGGCGAGGTGCCGCGCCAGCGGGTGCTCGTCAGCTGATCGAGATTGCGGCTCCACGCCGGCACGATGTCGTCACCGTCGACGACCGCGCCCGCCACCTGCGTCAGCGACGCGAGGGTGCGCGATGCGCGTTGCAGGTCGCGCGCATCAAAGGCCTGCGTGCTGGGCCGGGGCCAGACGCCGTCCGAGGCAGGTGCCTCGGTCGACAGCTTGGCCACGGTGCCCGCCGAGCGGCTGCTCGAGACGTCGAGGGCGCTCGTCGTCATCCACGGCGCCGTGTCGATGGCCGACAGCACCTGCGCCAGACGCGACGGCGACGTCGTGCCGAGGCGATCGCCCATGACCATGAGGCTGCGGTCGGCCGACGGAAACTGTTGGTAGAGAGCGAGACCCGCGGCCTGTTCGCGCAACCCGGCCTCGACGTCGCTGTCGGCGCCGTCCGAGCTCAGCGGCGCGCTGAGGGCGCTCGTGTACCCGATCATCGGGATGCCGGACGTGCTGCGCCGCGCCGCCGATGAGGCCGAGACGAAGTCGGAGCCGTCGAGCGTGACGTTGGGCGTGATGATGAGGGGCTTGCCGCCGAGCACCGACGACCACACCTGCGACAACCGGTTCGTCGCCGACACGCTGAGCGGCGCAGCCGGCGCGGCGACCACCGTCGTCGACAGTTCCTTCAACGCCGGCGACAGTGGACGGGCGAGTGCGCGCCGCAGCACGGCGTCGCTGCCCGGGGGCCGATCGTCCGCCGTCAAAGACGACAGATCGGGGTCGCCGTAAGGCGTGAACACGACCTGCTGACCGCTCGGACGGTCCTTCAACGTCGCGACGAGGTCGGCCGCGAGTGCCTCGACGGTCGTCGCCGGAGCAGGATCCTGCGAGGACGAGCTGCTCGAAGAGGAACTGCTTGACGACGAGGACGCGTCCCTCGACGAGGTCGACGAGGTCGATGCCCCGCTCGGTGCGGTGTTGTTGGGCGAGGCGCTGCCTGCGCTCGCCGTCGACGACGCGGAGGACGAGGACGGCGTGCTGCCGGCGGAACCCGTGTCACCGGGCGAGGCCGACGCGGAGCTCGACGAACTGGGCGTCGACGTCGTCGCCCGGTCCGCGGCAGCCTCCGTCGGGAGCGAACCGTCCTGTGCCGCAGCGGGATCGAGCACCGCCGGGTCGATCATCCACGTGACGGGGGCACCCGGGTTCGAGGCGAGGAGACGCTGGATGTCCGAGCCCGGCCCGATGGCCTTGTTCCACGCGTCGAAGCGCTCGCGACCGCTCGCGGTGAACAGCTTCGGGTCGGCCGGAAGCGTGATGGGAATGACGACGGACGTCGACATCGGCGTGAACTTCGTCGAATCGGCCTGCGTCGTCACGAAGCTGCGGATCGTCGCGGTGGAGCCGCCTCCGGTGACATCGACCTGCAGCGGCATCGTCGCCATCGTGAAGCTGACGTCGAGCTGGTTCGCCGGGATCGTCACGGTGACGTTCGTGCTCGCGCCCGGTGCAAGCGTCCCGACGTTCGTCGTCGCCGTGGCGGGGTTGGTCATCGCGACCTCGCCGGCGCTCCAGCGTGACTGCACCTCCAACGTGTCGAGCGCACGCTTGGCGACGCTGATGCGGGTGGTTGCGTTCGTCAGCGGCGTCGAGCCCGTGTTGCGCACCTGCACGCTGAGCGAGAGCGAGTCGCCGCTCTTCAGGGTGGGGGGTGTCAAGCCTGTCAGCGACACAGCGATCGGACCGCTCTGCGCCGAACTCTTCGTCGCGACGCGCGAGGCGCTCGCGGCATGGGCCGACATACCGGCCACGGACGACACGTTCGCCACCGTCGAAGCTGCGGCAGTGCTCGTCAGGCATGGCGGGCCGCTTGCCAGGCAGGTGGCGAGCAGGCCCGAGAACGCGGCGAGGTGGGCTCGTCTCGTCATCGACTCAGTGACCGGTCAGGCGGGCCCACGCCGTCGCGGCGATGCGGCGCTCGTTGGGGAACGTCAGGTGCTCGTGGGCGCGGTCGAGGCGGAACCACTGCGCGTCGATGGCTTCGTGGTCCGGGTCCTTCTCGATGCTGATCTCGCCCCCGACGGCTTCGAGCAGGTAGTGATGCACCATCTTGTGGATGCGATAACCCGGCACCGAGAACCAGTAGTCGATGACGCCGAGGGTCACGAGCGCGCGACCCTTGATGCCGGTCTCCTCCTCCACCTCACGCTCCGCGGTCTGCACGAGCGTCTCACCGGCCTCGATGTGACCCTTCGGCAGACACCACTCGACGCGCCCCGCACGGTTGTGGCGCGCGATGAGGGCGAGGTAGGCCTGGTGGTCGCGGACGTCGACGACGACGCCCCCCGCAGAGATCTCCTCGAGCGTCGCGAGGCGCGCAGCCCGGTGCACGCGGTGCGAGGAGACGGTCATTCTCATACCTTAACGAGAGGGTTCGGCGTTTGCGCCCGCGCTCGCCCGCAGGCCCCGGCATGATGCGGAAAACTCGCCGGCGCCCGGTCTTGACGTCCGTCGCGGCCGTTCGTGGGTGGCCTGGGGTGCCCCGTCAGTGTTGCTCGCGCTCCGGCAACCGACGAGCGATGACGGAGCCGACGAGCGTCGCGACCATGAGCGGGATCAGGGCGCCGGTACCGGGGACGAGGGCGCACAACAGCAGCGCGGCGAGGTGCTTGCGCAGGCCAGCGCCGCGAGCGTCACCCATGCGCCGTCGTGGATGAAGGCGGCGATCTCCGGCATCTGCTCGTCTCCGGAGAATCGGGCCTGCGGGATGAACGCCGCGAGGAGGGCGACGGCCATCGTGGCGAGCATGGCCTGCACCCATGACGGTGCCGGCACCGCATCGAGCCACCTGCCCAGCAGCGGCTGTCCGGCGGTGAAGAGCGCGGCGATCGCAGCGCCCGCGGCTGCGGGAACGAAGGCCCACAGCATCTGTTCCTGACCGCCGCCGACGGTCGGCAGACCGAGGGCGACGTGCTCGCCGCTGGTCGCCTGGTGGATGACGACGCAGCCGAGGAAACCGGCGACGGCCGCGACACCGAGGGCGCACAGGTGAAGCGTGCGCCGCCAGTGCACGGCGACGGGATCCTCGGAGTCGGCGATGAGGGAGTCGAGGGTGTCGAGGTGGTGATCCTTGCGCCGCGGCGGCATGATGATGACACCGCTGAGCAGGATGGTGGCGGCAGATCGTAGGGGGCTCTGGGCCCGTGCCAGACGAGGTGCTACGCACCGTTCATCAGGGTCAGCGCGAGGCCGGCCACCGCCCCCGCGACCGCACCGTAGGCGGCAGCGACCGCGCGGATGCGCCGAGCGGTAGGAACGGCGGCACGTCTGCTGAGGTGCTCATGGGGGGACCGTCGATTCGATGCTGCGTGGATGTGACCGCCGCGTCGTGCGAGGACGAAGCGATGTTTCACGTGGAACATGGCGACGGGGGGGCGACGATCGCAGGCATTGTTCATCGCAGCGACTCCATTTGAGGAAGCCCGTTGCGAAGAGGCGCTGGACGCGAGGCGACGGCCACCACTCAGCGGTGGCGGCAGCCATCACGCGGCAACGGGGGTGCGGCCCGAGGTGGGCGACTCGATACCCTTGACCAGTGACGCACACCTCCACCTCCACCCAGCAGGACGCCCGGACGGGCACGACCGCGGCGCCTCCGGCGTCGGGGGCGAGGATGCTCGGGACAGCGATCGCGCATCTCGAACCGGTCATGCCGCTGCTGCGGCAGCTCGGTGAGCTGTTCGCCGGGGCCGGGCACGAGATCGCTCTCGTCGGTGGGCCGGTGCGCGACGCCTTCCTCTCCCGCACCTCGCCGGATCTGGACTTCACGACGTCCGCTCGCCCCGATGACACCGAGCGCATCGTCGCCGGATGGGCCGACGCGACGTGGGATCTGGGCCGCGCGTTCGGCACGATCGGGGTGCGCAAGGGTGGCGTCCAGGTCGAGATCACGACCTACCGCGCTGACGCCTACGACCGTGAGACGCGCAAGCCGGTGGTCGAGTTCGGTGACTCGCTCGACGACGATCTCGTCCGCCGCGACTTCACCGTCAACGCGATGGCGCTGCGCCTGCCCGACCTGACGTTCGTCGACCCGTACGGCGGTCTCGCCGACCTGGCTGCAGGTGTGCTGCGCACCCCGACCGACCCGGAGGTCTCGTTCGGTGACGACCCACTGCGCATGATGCGCGCGGCACGTTTCTCGTCGCAGCTCGGGTTCGACGTCGCGCCCGAAGCGTTCAGGGCGATGCGCGAAATGGCCGCGTCGATCGAGATGATCTCGGCCGAGCGCGTGCGGGACGAACTGGTCAAGCTCCTCATGTCACCGACGCCGCGCCGAGGGCTCGAACTGCTCGTCGAGTCGGGCATCGCCGAACACGTGCTGCCCGAACTGCCGGCGCTCGCGCTCGAGATCGACGAGCACCACCGTCACAAGGACGTGTACGAGCACTCACTCATCGTGCTCGAGCAGGCGATGGCGCTCGAGGGACCGCGCGAGGTGCCGGGGGTCGAGGCGCCGACCGAGGTCGAGGGGCCGGATCTCGTGCTGCGCCTCGCGGCTCTGCTGCACGACATCGGCAAGCCCGACACGCGACGTTTCGAGCCGGGTGGCGGCGTGAGCTTCCACCATCACGAACTCGTCGGCGCGAAGATGACGCGCAAGCGGTTGCGCGCGCTGCGTTTCGACAAGGAGACGATCAAGCAGGTCTCCCGTCTCGTAGAGCTGCACCTGCGTTTCCACGGCTACGGCAACGGTGAGTGGACCGACTCGGCCGTGCGCCGCTACGTCACGGACGCAGGGCCGTTGCTGTCGCGCCTGCACCTGCTGACGCGAGCGGATTCGACGACGCGCAACAAGCGCAAAGCAGCCCGGCTGCAAGCGACCTATGACGACCTCGAGGCGCGCATCGAGCGCCTTCAGGCCGAAGAGGAGCTGGCCGCCGTGCGGCCCGAGCTCGACGGCAACGAGATCCAGGCCGTCCTCGGCATCAAGCCTGGGCCGGTACTCGGGCGTGCCTACAAGCACCTGCTCGCGGTGCGCCTCGATGAGGGCGTCATCGGCAAGGACGTCGCGAGCGAGCGGCTGCGTGAATGGTGGGCGCAGCAGCCGGAGTCGCAGGGCTGACGGGGGCATTGCGCTGTTCGTGTTGTCATTGCGTCATTCGTGTTCTCGCGGGTGCGCGTCGCGGGCCGATGGCGGGTGACGTGGACTGCGACGGGCGTGTTGCCGCCGTCACGGCTGGCGTGCCTGACAAGCTGGTGCCATGACTGCAGTGGACGTGGCGTGGCAGGGCCTCGACGACGAGACGCGTCTTGACGTGGCGTCGATCGACTTCGCCGAGGAAGGCGGGTTCGTCGCGACCGGACGTCAGTCCACGGAGACGTGGCGCGTGCAGTGGGATCTCGTCGTGGATTCACGCTGGCGCACGAAGTTCGTGACGCTCGACGCGGAGGGCTACGTGCCTGTTTCACCTGAAACCAACGACGTTTCACGTGAAACAGCGGACGAGGGCGGCTGGCGGGAGCGGGTGTGGCAACGCCACCTCAACCTCTGGCGCCGTGACGACGGAGCTCGCTCGCTGTGGCGCTGGGAGGGTGACGGGTCGGGCGACGCGCCCGGTTGGCTGGCCCCGCTCGGCATGGAGGACGGCATGGAACTGCTCCTCAGCGACGCCGTCGACGTCGACCTCGGCGGCTGCCCGGTGACGAACACGATGCCGATCCGTCGTCTCGGGGTCGACGCTGCCGGCGTCGGGGAACGGCCGATCACGACGGCGTGGGTGCGCCTTCCGGATCTCGCTGTCATGCCGTCGCCGCAGGTGTACTCGTCGGGTCCGCAGGCGCTGACGGAGGCGATGACGGTGCTCGACCCGCGTGTGTTCTCGGTCGTGCACTACCGCTCGGCGACGCGCGACGTCAGCGTCGACCTCACCGTCGACGATCATGGCCTCGTGCTCACCTACCCCGATCTCGCCGCGCGCGTCGACGTCCCATGACCAGAACCATGGTCGAACCCCCGGCTCGCGATTCGGTGCATTCTGAGCCGCCGGCCGAGGCCAGCTCCTGCGACCGTCGCACCCGGATGCGCTCCGGGGCCGCGCTTGTCGCCGGGGCGCTGCTCGCCATCGCAGCCGTCACCGCGTTCATCCTGCACAAGCTGGCCGCGCAAGATCCGGACACGTGGCTCATCGATCTGCGCGTCTATCTCCTGGGGGCTCGGCACGCGTTCTCGCCCGACCTCTACGACCAGCAGTACCCCGTCGCGTCGTTGCCGTTCACGTACCCGCCCTTCGGCGCGATGGTGATGGCGCCGCTCGGGCACCTGCCGTTCCCCGTGGCAGCCACGCTCGTGACGGCGACGTCGTGTGCCGCGCTCATGCTCGTCACGCGGCGCGCGCTGTCCGCCGCGTCCCGCCTCGGGCGTCGTGGCCGAGGGATGCGGTGGTGGTTCATCCCGGTCGGCGTGCTGGCGATCGCATTCGAGCCGGTGTGGGCGACGTTCTCGTTCGGGCAGGTCAACCTCATCGTGCTGGCGTTGTGTCTGCTCGATCTGACGGGCCGTCATCGTGCGCGCGGTGTCATGGTCGGTCTGGCTGCGGGGTTGAAGCTGACGCCGCTGTTCTTCGTCGCCTATCTGGTGTTCACGCGGCAGTTCCGGGCTGCGGCGACGGTGTGCGTGACGTTCGCCGCCACCGTCGCGGTGGGGTTCATGTTCAATCCGCATGGCGCGACGGTCTTCTGGACGGATGCGGTGCGCGATCCGTCGCGCGTGGGTTCGGCCTTGTTCGCCGGTAACCAGGCCCTCACCGGGGTGCTGCCGCGGTGGGCCGGTGAGCCTCTGCCGCACGCCGTCGTCCTCGTGGCGCAGGCGCTCGCGGGTCTGGCGGCGCTCGTCGCGGCTTCCTACCTCCACCGTCGCGGTCGTGAACTCGAGCCGGTGATCGCCGCGTCGTTCGGGATGCTCGCGATGTCGCCGATCTCGTGGAGCCATCACTGGGTCTGGACGTGGCCGGCCGCTCTGGTGCTCGTGGCGGCGCTCGTCCGTCAGCTCCGGGGTGCGCGCGGGGGAAATGGCGATCATGCGGCCGCTGACGTAGACCATGGCGACGCGCGGGGCATCGGTGCCGCCGAGCGGGCGCCCGGCTGGGCCGTCGCCACGGGTGCGCTCCTCATGGTGTGGCTGCTCGTCTTCGTCTCGCGCTCGACGTGGTGGCCACCTCACTACGAGGACGCCGAGTTGTCGTGGAGCCTCGTCCAGAAGGTCTTGGGCAACACGTACGTCGTCGCCGGCGCGCTGTGGATCGCCTGGGCACTTCTCGACGCCCGTGCGGGCCGACGCGGGCGCAACGTCGCTTCACCCGCACCACGAGGTGGCGAGTAACTCACAGGTAGGCGCGCAGTTGCCTGCCGACGCGTGACTTACCCGCCATCCTGACAGCGCCCTGGCCCACCGGGCACCCACGCCCCACCGCCGACACAGGCACCCCGCCGACCCGCGATGTATCGAACCGAGACATCAGGTGGGGCACAATGGACGCTGATAGTCACGTCCGCGCCGTCGGCGCCCCGGAGAAGGATCATCCACATGCGCAAGTCCCTGACGATGGCGAGTGTCGCCGTGCTCGCCACCTCGCTCGCCGCGTGCAGTTCCACGGGTGGGCGCAAGGCGGTCGAAGAGGCGTCGAACAACGCCGGTCACGCGAACACTCCGACGATGACGGTCGCTCTCGTCACGCACTCGGGCCCGGGTGACACGTTCTGGGACATCGTGCGCAAGGGCGCCGAGGATGCGGCGGCGAAGGACAACGTCAAGCTCGAGTACACCTCCGACCCGGACGGTTCGAAGCAGTCGAACCTCGTGCAGCAGGCCGTCGACAAGAAGGTCGACGGCATCGCCCTGACGCTCGCGAAGCCGGATGCCATGAAGGGCTCCGTGGAGGCGGCGAAGAAGGCGGGCATCCCCGTCGTCGCGCTCAACGGCGGCCTGGACGACTGGAAGAAGATGGGCGTCGAGAGCTACTTCGGCCAGGACGAGAAGATCGCCGGCGAGGCGGCAGGCGACAAGCTCAAGAGCGGCGGCGCCAAGAAGGTGCTGTGCGTCATCCACGAGCAGGGCAACGTCGGCCACATGGATCGCTGTGCGGGCGTCAAGAGCAAGTTCGACGCGACGGAGAACATCTACGTCAACGGCACGGACATGCCGAGCGTGCAGAGTGCGATCACGAGCAAGCTGCAGCAGGACAAGACGATCGATGCCGTCCTCGGCCTCGGCGGCCCGTACGCGATGGCGGCGACGAAGTCGGTCAAGGACGCGAGCTCGGACGCCAAGGTCTACACGTTCGACACGAGCAACGAGGTGCTCGGCGCGATCAAGGCGGGCACGATCCAGTGGGCGGTCGACCAGCAGCCGTACCTGCAGGGATACCTCGCGGTCGACTCGCTGTGGCTGCGCAAGAACAACGGCAACATCGTCGGCGGTGGCGAACCCGTGCTCACCGGGCCCGCGTTCATCGACAAGTCGAACGTCGCCGACGTCGAGAAGTACGCCAAGTCCGGCCGCCGCTGAGCCCTGCCCGGCCCCGGCTCTTCGTTCCCAGCACATCGCGCGTGCACCTCTGGTTCGGCGGTGGCACAGCTGGCACTCACCTGAGTGTGATGCGCTGAGCGTTGGGCCTGGGGAGAGTCGTCGATGGTGCCTCGAACCGCGAGGTGCCCTACGGGAAGGGCGGGGAGATGATCGAGCCGGACGGCATGACGTTCGCGGTCATGATCTGGATTCTGGGCTTGCTCATCACGCTGTTCGTGGCGCTGCGGGGCCATGCGTTCGGCACGAAGTCGCTCAAGCACATCGCGATGCGGCTCGGTGGCATGCTGACGAGCACGTTCGTCCTCGTGCTCGCCGCCGTCGTGACGCTCAACGCGAAGTACGGGTGGTACTCGTCCTGGCAGGACGTGCAGGCCGCTGTCACCGGGACGCCGCCCACGATCGAGCAGCACACGCACGGCCAGGCCCGCACGCAGGAGCAGAAGAGCGAGGCGGCGCAGCAGGCGCAGGAGAGCGACGCCGCCGCCGACTCGAAGTACGCCGCCCAGCGCGCTCGCTACGAGGCCGGCCTTCACCTCAAGCCGTCCGCGACGGGGCAGTGGATCAACATCAACGTGCCCGGTATTCGTATGCAGGGCAACGACATCGGCCGTGTCATGGTGTGGTTGCCGCCGTCGTACACGAGCGACACGAAGCGGACGTACCCCGTCATCGAGGCCTTCCACGGCATCCCGGGCGGCACCCTCGACTACCAGCGCGTGTTCCACCTCGACGCCTCGCTGCGTGACGCGGTGAGCCGCGGCGCGATGCGCGACGCCATCATCATCGTGCCGCAGGAGATGCCGGGTGGCATCGACACCGAGTGCGTCGACGGCGGCGGCCTCAACATGGAGACGTGGTTGACGTCGATGGTGCCCGACCACATCACGAAGAACTTCCGCGCCCAGGCCAGCCGTGAGGCGTGGACGACGATCGGCGTCTCGGCCGGAGGCTGGTGCTCGTCGATGGCGACGATCCTGCACCCCGACCGGTACGCGGGAGGCGCGAGCCTCGGTGGGTACTACTCACCGCAGTTCGCCACGTGGAACCCGTTCAAGGGCAAGGTTCCCGAGCGCTACGACCTCATTGCGCAGGTCAAGAAGAACCCGCACCCGCAGTCGCTGTGGGTGCTCGTCTCGGGCGCGGACAAGCTGTCCGGCGCCTCCAGCGAGGCGTTCATCAAGGCGGCGACGGCGTACGACGTCACCCAGGTCGATCTGCCTCACGCAGGCCACCGCGTCGGCGTGTGGCAGAGCACGTTCCCCGACGTCTTCACGTGGATGGGCAAGACGTTCCCCATGTTCGCAGCCTCGGCGGGTTCGACGTCACAGCAGTCGGCGTCGCCGTCGCCGTCCAGTTCGCCGTCAGCGCCCTCGTCGCAGATGCAACCGTCGGCAAGTCCACTGACGGGCCGTCACCGTGGGCTCACCCATCCGGTCACGGGTTCGACGAACGGCCTCGTCGGCTTGACGCCGCGAACGCGCGGGTAACAGCGCGCCTCTGCCACGATGCTGGCATGGGCACACAACACATCGCATCCGACCTCGTCGCGAACGTCCACTCCATCGCGGTGAGCGTCGGCCAGCGCGTCGAGGCCGGTGACGAACTCGTCCTGCTCGAGTCGATGAAGATGGAGATCCCCGTCGTCCCCGAGGAGCCGGGCACCGTCGTCGAGATCCGCGTCCAGCCCGGTGACGTCGTGCAGGAGGGCGACGTCCTCGTCGTCCTTCAGTGAGCGAGCGCCGCGCGGCGCGGTCGGGAAATGTATCGGTTCGATACACCTGTCCTCTACCATGAAGGACGGTGAAGGTACCCCTTCGCCTGCCCGCACACTCGAAAGGGAGCCTCGCGTGTCGACTCCTGCCACGTCGAGCGAGCCGAGTTCGTCACCGGCGACGCCCGCGCCCGCCAGCTCAGCGGACGACCGCGTCCGCAACCGCAACGTCCTCGCGCGCTACCTGTCACGCCCCGAGATCGGTGCCCTGTTCGGGGTTCTCGCGATCGCCGTGTTCTTCCTCCTCGTCGCCGAGCCGTTCCGTCACATGGCAAACACCGGCACGATCCTCTATCAGTCCGCGACGATCGGCATCATGGCCGTGCCCGTCGCGCTGCTCATGGTGGCGGGCGAGTTCGACCTGTCGGCCGGTGTCGCGGTGACGACGGCGGGGCTGTCGGCGTCGCTGCTCGCCTGGTACTTCAACTTCCACGTGTGGGCCGCAGTCGGGTTGAGCCTGCTCATCGCGCTCGCCATCGGTGCGCTCAACGGGTTCATGCTCAACCGCAGCGGTTTGCCGAGCTTCCTCATCACGCTCGCGACGTTCTTCGTCCTGCAGGGCGTCAACCTCGGCGTGACGCGCTCCGTCACGGGTGGCGTCGCGAGCAACGACATCTCCGACATGGCCGGTTTCGACTCCGCGCACGCATTCTTCGCGGCCTCGATGAAGATCGGGCCGGTCAACCTCAAGATCCCGGTGCTGTTCTGGATCGTCCTGACGATCATCGCCGCCTTCGTGCTGCTGCGCACCAAGGTCGGCAACTGGATCTTCGCCATCGGCGACGACGAGAAAGCGGCCCGCGCCGTCGGTGTGCCCGTGTGGAAGGTGCGCGTCGGGCTCTACATGTTCGTCGGGTTCTGCGCCTGGCTGTCGGGCATGCACCTGCTGTTCGCGTTCAACCAGGTGCAGTCCGGTGAGGGCATCGGCAACGAGTTCATCTACATCATCGCGGCTGTCGTCGGTGGCTGTCTGCTGACGGGCGGCTACGGCTCCGCGGTCGGTGCGAGCTTCGGTGCGCTCATGTTCGGCATGACGCAGCTCGGCATCAACTACGCCGGCTGGAACCCCGACTGGTTCAAGACGTTCCTCGGCGTCATGCTGCTCGCCGCCGTGCTCCTCAACACCTACGTCAAGCGAAAGGCGGACGCCCGATGATCCGCATCAAGACCGGTGACGACGGCCGCCGCCGCCCGGGCGCAACGGGAAGGCCGGGCACGGGTGACACTGCTGGCGCGACGCAGTCGGTGATGCCGGATGACGCTGCCCCCCGACGCGAGGCGGCCGAAGAGACCCGAACAGCGTCGGCTGAACGCACCGCGTCCCCCGCGGTTGATGTTTCACGTGAAACGGCCTCCTCGGGCACGGACAGCGCGGGCGAGACGAGGGGCGCCACCGGCGTGAACTCCCACGATGACACCGCCATCGTCCAGCTCGTCGACGTCGGCAAGGCCTACGGCAACGTCGACGCCCTGCGTGGCGTCGACCTCACCGTCCGACCCGGCGAGGTGACGTGCGTGCTCGGTGACAACGGTGCCGGCAAGTCGACGCTCATCAAGATCATGTCGGGCCTGCACGACTACACGAGCGGCGAGATGGTCGTCGACGGCGAGGTGCGCCACTTCTCGTCACCGCGCCAGTCGCTCTCGTCCGGTATCGCGACGGTTTACCAGGATCTCGCGCTCGCGCCGCTGCAGTCGGTGTGGCGCAACTTCTTCCTCGGCAACGAGTTGACGAAGGGCCCGTTCGGAGCGCTCGACATCAAGCGCATGAAGGCCGTCTGCGACGAGGAACTGACGAAGATGGGCATCGCGGTGCCCGACCTCGACCGTCCCGTTGGTGGCCTCTCGGGCGGGCAGAAGCAGTGTCTCGCCATCGCCCGAGCCATCTACTTCGGCGCCAAGGTCATCATCCTCGACGAGCCGACGGCCGCGCTCGGCGTCAAGCAATCCGGCGTCGTTCTGAAATACATCATGGCGGCGCGTGACGCCGGCCTCGGCGTCGTGCTCATCACGCACAACCCGCACCACGCCTACCTGGTCGGCGACCACTTCGTCGTCCTGAAGCTCGGCCGCGTGACGCTCGATGCGTCGAAGAGCGAGATCGGCCTCGACGAGCTGACGGCGCAGATGGCCGGCGTGAGCGAACTCGAGGCGCTCGAGCACGAATTGCGCCACGACGACGCGCCGAAGGTGGCCGCGTCACCGATCGACGTCGAGTGATTCCTTCGGAGCCGAGACCGCGCGCTGCGGGATCGCAGCTCTCAGAGACGAGTTGAGGGCCGAAACTCTGCATTGCAGGGTTTCGGCCCTCAGCCGTGGAAGGTGCGCGTGGGCCGGCGACGCGGCCTCCAGGCGAGCGCGGCGGACGTCAGCCCAACAGGTGCGTGTGCGTGATGGCGAACGATCGCTCGTCGTAGCCGTACGCCGACGCGACGGCCCCGAGCACACCGGACAGCGGGTCGTGCTCGTGGCGGATGACGACGAACTCGTCGACGCGCGTCAGTGTCAGGCGTGGCCAGACGCCGAGGCTCGTGCCCCCATCGATCGGGACGATGACCTGCGTCGAACCGTTGCTCACCCGCATCTCCGACGGCGGCAGCGGCATGGTGCCCTGGGTCCCCGTGGCGATGAGCACGCGGTTCATCGGCTGCGTCATGTCGACCGTCAGCGTGTTGCCGCGTGGGGTGACGCTCGAGCCGTCCTGCAGCGCGAGCAGGTCGAGACCACGCCGACGCACGAGCCATTCGACCGTCAGGTAGCCGACGCCCGAGGCAAGCCGGTCGAGCGCGGCGACGCGGTGCAGCTTCACCGTGCGCCCCCCGACGACGCTGACGCCCAGCGGCGGCGGAGACGGGCGTCGACGTGCCGGCACGACCTCGACCCGCCCGCTCGGAGCGGGCGCTTCGCCGCCTTGCCCCACCGCGACGCCCTGCTCGCCCGCGGACGGGGCCATGTCCGTCACCGACGGGCTCGTCTGCCGCGCGAGAACGCGCAGCCAGGCACCATCGGGGTTGCCGAGCTGCGAATCCGGCACACCGCGCTCGGACGGCGCATCCTCCGGTGCGTCCGCAGGCAGCGGCGCCGGCGTCGGGGGCTGCACCCGGCCTGGCTGATCCTGCGCGTAGCCATCGGTGCCTCCGGGAAGTGAGAAAGCGCCCCCCGACGATGGAGTGGGCGACGAATCCCCCTGCCCGGAGCCGTAACCGGGCGGTGGCTGCAGCGTCACAGCCGGCTCCCGGCCTGCTGCATCGCGGCGTCGAGGCCGGCGTCGTAGCCGCGGCCGGTGAACTCGACACGCCACCCGGCATCCCCTCGCACGACCTCCGCGACGACGAGCGCCGACACAGGCCCCGCCGCTGACGCGAGGTTGCCCGAGCGCGTGATCTCGCGACCCGTGGCGTCGTCACGCACGCTGACGTCGAGGCTGCTCACCTCGTCGAGGGTGCGCTTCGGGGCGTTGGCGCGCGGCTGAACGAACGTGAGGACGACGATGCGCTCGACGTCCGCGGGGGCTGCCGCGAGGTCGACCTCGACGACGCCGTCGGAGATACCGAGGCGCGTCGTCTCGTCGGGGGTGGCCGGCTGGTTGGAGTGCACGACGTGCTCGCGGCTCTCGACGCGGTCGCGCACGAGCGGCATCGCGGCGATGCCGAGGCGGTCGCCCAGCGCGGTCTGCGCGCCGGTGTTCCAGCGCACGTCGAGCGAGACGATGCGGACGCCGTCGAGTGAGGCGCCGGTGCCGGGCGCGCGGGATTCGTCAGCCATGGCCGAACTTCTCCTCCAAGAACGCGCCCTGGATCTCCAGGGCGTCGCGGGCGTTGTCGATCGAACGGCGCGCCGCGGACGAGGCGACGTGCTCGATCGTCGTGAGCTGCTGGATCAGCATGTCGTGCGCCCCGGCGACGCCGCGCGCCGCGAGGTAGGCGTGGATCGTGTCGGGCACGTGGGCGCTCGCGGTGCGCTCCAGCGTCACGAGGGTCTGCACGTCGAGCAGGCGCGCCGACGGGTCGGCGACGACGTCCTCGAGGTGGTCTCCGATGAGACGGCACAGCACCATCGCTCGCCCGGGCACCTGCGCGCCGAGGGAACGCAGCCACCGCACGTACGGGTGCAGCGCCGCCTCGACGGCTTCGACGGTGCCCGGAGTCGGCCCGCTGGGCTGCTGCTGGCGCGCGTCGTCGCGCGAGAACCACCCCACGTCAGATCCTTCCTGCGAAGCGGTGCGTCACGAGGCTCAGGCGGGCCCGCCGGGCAGCTGGCCGCGCATGTTCTCGTTGCTCTCGAGCTGCTGCTTGCGGGCGCGCTCCATGTACGGCTCTGCACGCTTGATCTGCGTCTGCAGGGACGTGATGGTCGCGGCCATCGAGTCCGTCGCGGCGCTGCGGTAGGAGTCGATCGCGTCCATCGTCGCGAAGACGTTGGTGAACGCGTTCTCGAGCTTCTGCACCTCGACGAGCGACTCGGTCGACTTCGCGTTGATCTCGGCGCCCTGCTGACGCAGCTGCTGCGACGTCGACTCGATCATGTTCGACGTGGTCGAGCGCAGGGCGTTGATCTGGTCGAGCACGAGCTTCTGACGCGCCAGCGCCTCGGAGACGATGACGGCCGTGTAGAGCGCGGCGACTGTCGTCGACTTGGCACGGTCGACGGCCGTGATGAGCTGGTCGTTGTTCTGCAGGACGAGCCCGAGCGACATGTAGCCCTGCGTGGCGACGGCGATCTCCGTCGCGAGGTCCTGACGGCGCTGGCGGACGGTGAAGAGCACCTGCGACTTCATCGCGTCGGCCTTCTCCGTCTCACCGCGGGCGCCGAGCTCGGCGACGCGCTGCTCGATGGCGGCGTCGAGCTGCGTCATCTTCTCGTCGAGGTCGCGCAGGCGGATGAGCGACTCCCACAGGCGCGTCTGCTCGAGCTGGATGCCGGCGTTGTCCTTGCGCAGGTCGTCCTGGCCCGATTCGAGCGCGGCGATGATGGCGTTGAGGTGGGTCTGGCTCGACTGGTACTTCATGAAGTAGCGGTCGACCTTGTCGCCGCCCGGCATCCACTTGAGCAGCTTCTTCGCACCCTTGAGGTCGGCGCGGTGCGGGTCGAGGTCGGTGACCGTCTGACGCAGCTCGGCGAGGGTGTTGCCGACCTTGTTCTGGGCGCTGTCCTTGCCGGCGAGGGAGGGGCGCTGCAGGATCGAGTTGCTCACCTGCGCAGCCTTCATGGACTCCTCGCGGCCCATGTTGGTGATCTCCTTGAGCCGCGCGCGGAACGCCGGGTCGTTGGGGTCGATCTCCTCGAACCTCGCGACGGTCTGCGTCGCCTCCGTGACGGCGAGCTGCTTGTGCTGCTCGTCGATCGGCACCATCGCCGCAGCCTTTTCGGGCTCGACCACGTCGACCGGTTTCGGCGGGGCGAGCATGGGCTGGGGTTCAGGGTTCGTCATCGTGCTCCTCCTTGGTCACGCGGCCAAGACATCTCGGTTGCGTCGAGCCTAGTCCACGCCGGTGACAACGCGCTGAGGCCCGGGGAACGTTCCCCGTCCGGCTCTGCGGCGCCAAGTTTCACGTGAAACACGGTGGTGCTCCGTCGTGCCGCGGACGTTCCCCGTCGCTGCGCGGCTAGGCTGAGCGATGACCCCGCAGCCCGTGCCGATGTCGCCGGGCGCGTCCCCTTCGGAAACGGATCCTCATGCTCCTCAAGACGTTCGGATGGTCCGCCGCCATCACGATCGCCGGCCTGGTCGGCGGCTTCCTGATCGGTGGGCCCTCCGGCCTCGCCATCGTCGCCATCCTCATCGTGCTCGAGGTCTCCCTGAGCTTCGACAATGCCGTCGTCAACGCGACCATCCTCAAACGGATGAACGCCTTCTGGCAGAAAATCTTCCTGACGGTCGGCATCCTCATCGCCGTCTTCGGCATGCGCCTGGTCTTCCCCCTGCTCATCGTGTGCCTGACGGGTCACGTCGGGCCGATGGAGGCCATCGACCTGGCCATCAAGGGCGGCGACCAGGAGACCCCCGGCACATACGCGCACATGCTCCACGATGCGCACCCGAGCATCGCCGCGTTCGGCGGCATGTTCCTGCTGATGCTGTTCCTCGACTTCGTCTTCGAGAAGCGCGACCTGCAGTGGCTGCGCCCCATCGAGCGTCCCCTCGCCAAGATCGGCAAGCTCGATCAGCTCTCCGTCGTCGTCGCGCTGCTCGTGCTCGCCGTCGTGTCGCAGACGCTCGCGAAGGAGCCCGGCACCGTCCTGTTCTCCGGCATCCTCGGCCTCATGACGTACCTGCTCGTCGGCGGTCTCGGTGACCTGTTCGAGAGCCAGGGCGAGGATGACGACGACGCTGCGGCAGGCGATGACGACGCTGAGCGCAGCGTCGCCACGAAGGCCGGCGACACTGCGGCGCAGGCACCCGCGTCGAAGGGTGTCGGCACCACGGCGGGCAAGGCGGCGTTCTTCCTGTTCATGTACCTCGAGGTGCTCGACGCGTCGTTCTCGTTCGACGGTGTCATCGGCGCGTTCGCCATCAGCCAGGACATCTTCATCATCGCGCTCGGCCTCGGCGTCGGGGCGATGTGGATCCGGTCGCTGACGGTGTACCTCGTGCGTCAGGGCACGCTCGACGATTACGCCTACCTCGAGCACGGCGCGATGTGGGCCATCGGAGCGCTGGCCGCGATCCTGCTCATCAGCATCAAGCACGAGGTGCCGGAGGTCGTCACCGGGCTCATCGGTGTCGGCTTCATCGGCGCTGCCTACCTCAGCTCTCTGGTGCGCAACAAGCGCATCGAGGCGGCCGGCGGTCAGGTCGAGCACCTGGGCGGCTGAGCCCTCACGAACAGCGCGCGGCCACTCGTCCTGATGGGGACGGGTGGCCGTCAGCGTCCCGCGCGCACGAACGTCGCCGCATCGTGGCCGTAGGCAGCGGCCACGGGCCCGAGGTCGCCGGAGCTGGGGTCGTGCTCGTCGAGCAGGACGACGAACTCGTCGACCCCGACGAGGCTGAGGCGGGGCCAGACGCCGTAACTCGTGCCTGCGGGCAGGCGGCACTCGACGCGCGTCGAACCGTTCGCCACGATGATGCTCGACTCGGGCAGCTCGACGCCGCGCGCGGTGCCCGTGCAGATGAGCACGCGATCGAGGCCGGGGAGCAGATCGATGACGAACTCGTCGCCGCGCGGGTCGACGGTGGAGCCGTCGACGAGCGCAAGAAGGTCGCGGCCCTCACCGGTGAGCGACCACGAGATCGTCAGGGCGCCGTAACCCGAGGCGAGACGGTCGAGGGTGATCGCGCCGTCGAGCTGCGTCGTCGTCCCGCCTGTCATCTCGAGGCCGCGAGGTGCGTCGTGGCACGCGCGCGCGGGCGGGAACGACGCCGGCGTGCGGGAGGCGCTGGCAGGCCCGGGCGGGGTGCCAGAT
>NZ_DCNR01000064.1:0-280 GCF_002322065.1 Dermacoccus sp. UBA1591
CGCGGACGGCCCACCGACCAGAAGCCACTCGCCGTGATGGCGCGCCGCGCCAGGCCGCGCTCTTTCGTCAGGTGACGCTTGATCGCGGCCACCGCGCTGCCCTCCGCACACACCCACGCGTAGTCGGCATCGTCGACGTCGAGGTCTACGAGTGCCGCGACGGCGGCCGAACCGGACGCATTCGTGCCGCGCTGCACGACGGTGATGCCGGCGTCGGCGACCTCCGGGTGCAGGTATGTCGCATCAGGGACCTCGACGACGCAGGTGAGGCGGGGTTGCG
>NZ_DCNR01000064.1:529-4401 GCF_002322065.1 Dermacoccus sp. UBA1591
GCCCGGCAGGCCCGTCTCGTCGGCGACGAGCACGTGATGCCCGCCCGCGGGCGCGGCGCTGTAGAGCGCAGACTGGACGCGCACCCCGACCACGTCACCGACCCTGACGTCGCGCAGCCAGCGCGCGCCAGGCCCGTCGTGGCCGACGTCCACGATGTCGACGTCGATCTCGGCGTGCTCGGGGCGCAGCATCCGGATCGTGTACCAGCGCAGCTGCGGGCGCACGGCATCGTCCATGGCGGCGACAGCGCTGCGGGGGTCGCGTTCGTCATCAGGCGGGGTGACGACGGGTGCGTCGGCCGGCGGCATGAAGAGGCCGAAGTACTCGTCGGGGCCGGTGAGTTCGAGCGTGCGGAACATCTCGGCGTGCAGGGTGACGCGGGTGAAGGCCGGGCATAGCGCTTCGACGGCGCGCACCTCGGCGAGTGTCGTCGGCCAGGTCTCGCGCTCCGGTGGCAGGGCCATGGTGAGCGAGGCGGCCGCCGAGTACGCGGCATGCATCCCGCGTTCGATCGTCCTGAGTGGCATGAGAGCCTCCGCGTCGTCGCGATGAATGAGGTCTACCTAACCTATGTGATCGTCTGGTCCGGGGCACGTTCGGTCGGGGCGTCTCGGCGGCGCGAGCGACCTTGCAGGTGGGGTGGCGCCTACGCTGATGCATGCCCACGCCAGCTTCGGAACCCCTCGACACCGTCCTCGACCTGGCGCGCGACGCGCGTGACGTCGTCGTCCTCACGGGCGCGGGGATGAGCGTCGAGAGCGGCATCCCCATGTTCCGCGACGCGCAGACGGGCCTGTGGGAGCGCTACGACCCGGAGGAGCTCGCGACGATCGACGCGTGGGAGCGCGACCCCGACTTCGTCTGGGCCTGGTATCGCTGGCGGGCCAAGCTCATTCGCGATGTCCAGCCCCATGTCGGCCATCGCGCACTCGCCGAGTGGGCCGACGCCGAGCGGGCGAACCTGTGGATCGTCACGCAGAACATCGACGACCTCCACGAACGCGCGGGCAGCAGCGTCCTCGCGCACCTGCACGGCAGCATCTTCGCGTTGCGCTGCTCTGAGTGCGACACCCCCTTCGACGAAGCCGACGACGCCGCACTCGCGCTGACGTCCGACCCCGTCGAGCGGTTGGCCCCGCCGCGTTGCCCGGTGTGTGGCGCAGCGGTGCGCCCCGGCGTGGTGTGGTTCGGCGAAGAACTGCCGCATGAGCCGTTCGCGCACGCCGAGGCCGCGCTCGAGCACGCCGATCTCGTCCTCAGCGTCGGCACGTCTGGGGTCGTGCAGCCCGCGGCCGGGCTGCCGTACCGGGCGCTGACGCGGGGCGTGCCCGTCGTCGAGATCAACCCCGCCGAGACCGAATTGAGCGACGACGCGACGCTCGTCTGGCGTGCGCCCGCCGCCGCCGCGCTGCCCGCGCTCGTCTCGGCACTCCGGGGTGAGGCGTGACGCGTCGGGGCGCCCGCTGGTCAGTGCAGTGCAGGGCCGGGCCGACGCTGCGCGTCGCGGGCCACGCGGCAGGCTCCGCGCTCGTCGGCGGGCTCGATCCACCTGAAGGCGCACCATCACGACCTCGCGTACGTCGGGCTCGTCATCAGCCTGCACGTCGGCGCGATGTATCTGCCGTCGCTGCCGACGGGTCGCCTCGTCGACAGGGTCGGCCCGATTCCGATGGCGTGGGCGTCAGGCGGCATCCTCGCGGCTTCGGCGCTGTTCGCCGCCGTCGCGCCCGGTGACTCGTTAGCGGCGCGTGGCCAGCACGTCACACCCACGACGGGCCGCATCAAGGCTCGAGCCCGTCTTGCGCGAGAGCACGCCGCCGTCGCCCAGCACCGCGCGAGAGCACGCCGCCGTCGCCCAGCACCGCGGAGCAACCTGCACGCCATCACGAAGCGACCTCGCACGCCGTCGTCGCTGTCGAAGACCTCAACGTCGCCGGCATGACACGCAGCGCACGAGGCACCATCGACAAGCCTGGCCGCAACGTCGCCGCGAAAGCGGGCCTCAACCGCTCCATCCTCGACGCGAGCTTCGCCGAGATGCGGCGACAACTCACCTACAAGACTTCGTGGTACCGATCGCAGCTCCTGCCCTCAGGGCGCTTCGTTCCCACGAGCAGGACGTGTTCGACGTGCGGGGCAGAGAAAGCCAATCTGCCCCTGTCGGAACGCGTGTACCACTGCGAGAACTGCGCCACGGTGCTTGACCGTGACGTCAACGCGGCGAAGAACGTGCTTCGCGCCGCTCTCGCATCCCACGACGCCCCCGGCATGGAGGAGTCGCAAGACGCCCGTGGAGTGCGTATCGAGACATCTGTCGCGCTGCGTTCTGCGAAGCGGGAAGACCCACCGCGAGATGGGCCACCCCGGCCGAGTAATCGCGTCCGGTCATCTCCCCCCACGGGGAAGCGAAAGTGAAGGCAAACGCTTCCCCCACCAACTGAAAAGCGCGGAAACACAGCACCCCGCAAGGGTCGGCCCGCGCACGCGGAGATGAGCCCGACCCGCCCGCCCTGGTGGACCCGCCGACGAAGGTCGGCCCGCGCACGCGGAGATGAGCCCAAGCAGATCGAGAAGTTGAAGCAACTCGTTGGGTCGGCCCCGCGCACGCGGAGATGAGGCCCCGCCCAAGCAGGTCGTCAAGATGATGCCCGCGTCGGCCCCGCGCACGCGGAGAACCAGGTTCCGCATGTAGTTCAGAGCTATCAGCCCAGGCGATCCGCGCTGCGCGCCGCGATTCTGACCCGCGCGGCGCGGCCTACGCATTGGCGTCACTCGCGCCGTCGCCAGGATCGGATGATGCGGGCGAGGCGCCGCGCGCGGTCCTCGTCGGTGATTACCCACGCAATGAGTCCGAAAATGAGGGCGAGTGCTGCTAGTTCCATAGTCGTGCCTTTCGTTCGGGGGCTGCTTTTCCACCCCTTCACTGGGTAATATCGGCACTTTGACAGGGCTTGAGCGGGCCGCTCCTCAACCCCCGTGTGATGATCTGACCATGATCCGTCGTATCGCGCTCATCGCCGCCCCTCTTCTTGCTGCTACTGGGTGCGGTGGTGGTAATTCGGCGCCGAGTGCTGAAGAGCTGGCATCGTCCTCGCCGGCCGCCGCGTCGCGGATTTCTGAGGCAGCAGGGTCGGCTCCCGGCGGTGACGCGCCGACGAAGAGCAGCGGCGTCGATCTTTCGTGTCCGCAGGGGCACGGCGTCTCGGGTGCATACGTCAGTAATGACGGCAGCGACGTAACGGTGTCATGGGCAGACCAACTCTCGACGTTCGACCAGCCGACGACGTACGTCTCGTACATCGTCACGCTGAAGAGCGCAGACGGGCAGCATTCGCTTCAAGTAGCGAAGAAGGCGTACACCAACGGGGATGAGGCATCCCAGTTCATCTACGACGAGAACGAAATGAAGCAGACAAATGTAACCGCTGACGGCGGCGACGGGACTGGCCTCGGATACAACATGACGTTCCCCGGCGCTCTCGCTGGCATGGGCGACGGCTGGACGGCGACCGGCACTGTGAACGTGGATGGGCAAGACATTCTGCAGTGCGAGCCTCGGTCGTAGGCGTCGGCGCGAAACAGACCCTAGAGGACCCTCGCGTTTACGCGAGGGGCCTCTGGGGTCGAGGGGTTATCGAACCCCCGTCTCCCGTTTATAGAGCGGGCGCTAATACATCTCAGCTATCGACGTTGGTGATCTTAGCGTGTTGAGCACGGACGGTCCGGGTCCACTTTGGGCGTCGGGGGTAATGTCCAGGGGTGTACACCCCTGATGGGTTAACCCTCCGCGCCGCCGCTGATTTGTGCGGGGTCAGCCAAAAGACACTGCAACGTCGGCGGGAGGAGTTTCTGGGCTCTTCACGAACGAGGG
>NZ_DCNR01000109.1:0-282 GCF_002322065.1 Dermacoccus sp. UBA1591
TGACGACGGCGCGCAGCGAGCGCAGCTGCGACAGGGAGCGGCGCGCGGCGCCGGGGCGCGGGTGGATGAAGACGATGACGGCGACGCGCCCGACCTCGGCGGGGACGGCGTCGAGGTCGATCTCGACGACGCCGTTCGAGGCGCCGAGGCGGGTCGACTGCTCGGGTGAGGTGGGTTGGTTGCCGAACACGACGTGGCTGCGTCCGGGCAGTTTCTCGTCGACGAGGGGGAGCGCGGCGACGCCGAGGCGTTCGTCGAGGACGTTCTCGCGTCCGGCGTCCC
>NZ_DCNR01000109.1:479-753 GCF_002322065.1 Dermacoccus sp. UBA1591
GTTCTCGCGTCCGGCGTCCCATTCGAGGCTGATGCGCAGCAGGCGCAGGCCGGGGACCTCGCGTAGTGAGACGTTGGCGCCGGGGACGAGATCAGACATGGAACGAACCGTACTTGTCCTCGAGGAAGCTGCCCTGGATGAGGAACGCGTCGCGCGCCGCTTCGATGGAGCGCGCGGCGGCCTTGGACGCGGCGACCTCGAGCGTCGCGAGCTGTTCGACGAGGAGTTCGTCGGCGTCGGGCATGGTGCGGGCTGCGAGGTAGGCGTTGATCGT
>NZ_DCNR01000109.1:932-4833 GCF_002322065.1 Dermacoccus sp. UBA1591
GCGAGGTAGGCGTTGATCGTGTCGGGCAGGTGGGTCGTCGCCATGCGTTCGAGGGTGATGCGGGAGCCGACGTCGAGCAGGTGAGCCGACGGGTCCGCGACGACGTCGTCGAGGTGCTGGGCGATGGTGCGCGCGAGGACGTAGGCGCGGTTGGGGATCCGGCCGGATTCGCGGCGCAGGAACTGCAGCAGCGTGACGTTGCCGGCGGCGATCGCCTCCACCGAGCCGGGCTCGGGGGCGGATGGGGCCGCTGGGGCTGCTGAGGACGATGCGCGCTCGCCGAGCCGATCGAACAAGCCCATCGTCACGGCCTCCCATGGCTTCGTCGGTGCGTTCGAGTGTTCGCACAGAGCGTACTGCTGCAACCTTCGCAGCGTCTCGTGCGTTGGTAGTGTCACGAGCAAGGGCCGAGACCTGCGTCACGCTGGTCACGGCCACCGGAGCATCAGGTGATCAAGGAGCAGTCATGGCTGTCAGCCTCGCCAAGGGCGGAAACGTCTCACTCACCAAGGAGGCCGGGCCCGCCGGTCTCACCGACGTCGTCGTGGGTCTCGGATGGGACGCGCGGACGACGACGGGCACGGAATTCGACCTCGATGGTTCGGCGATCGTCGTCGACGCGTCGGGCAAGGTCATCGACGACAGGTTCTTCGTCTTCTACGGCAACCTCGCGAGCCCGGACGGCACCGTCCAGCACACCGGTGACAACCTGACCGGCGAGGGCGAGGGCGACGACGAGCAGATCAAGATCGGCCTGTCGGGCCTGCCGCCGCAGGCCGACCGGGTCGTCGTCGCGGTGTCGATCTACGACGCGGAGACGCGCCAGCAGACCTTCGGGCAGGTGCGCAACGCGTTCATGCGTGTGATGAACGCGGCCGGCGGCTCGGAGCTCGCGCGCTACGACCTGACGGAGGACGCCTCGACCGAGACGGCGATGATCTTCGGCGAGGTCTACCGCAACAACGACGAGTGGAAGTTCCGCGCCGTCGGCCAGGGGTACTCGAACGGCCTTGCGGGCATCGCGCGCGACTTCGGCGTCAACGTCGGCTGACGCGTCGCGTCCGGCTCGATCTCGACGCACGATCCGTACGACTCACATCGAACGAGGAGAAATCTCATGGGTGTTTCGCTCTCCAAGGGTGGCAATGTCTCCCTGACGAAGATGGCCCCGTCCCTGCAGGCCATCACGGTCGGCCTCGGCTGGGACGTGCGCACCACGACCGGCGCCGACTTCGACCTCGACGCCTCGGCGCTGCTGCTCGGTGCTGACGGCCGCGTCATCGACGACCAGCACTTCGTCTTCTTCAACAACCTCCGCAGCCCTGACGGCGCCGTCGAGCACACCGGTGACAACCTCACCGGTGAGGGTGAGGGCGACGACGAGTCGATCAACGTCGACCTGTCGACGCTCTCGCAGAACGTCGAGCGCGTCGTCGTCGCGGTGTCGATCTACGAGGCGCCGCAGCGCGGGCAGAGCTTCGGGCAGGTGGCGAACGCGTTCATCCGCGTCGTCAACCGTGCTGACGGCGCCGAGCTCGCGCGCTATGACCTGACGGAAGATGCCTCGACCGAGACGGCGATGATCTTCGGCGAGGTCTACCGCAACAACGGCGAGTGGAAGTTCCGCGCCGTCGGTCAGGGCTACGCCGACGGTCTCGCGGGCATCGCGCGCGACTTCGGCGTCAACGTCGGCTGAGCAGTTCCTGCGACGTGTGAGGGGTGAGGGCTTTCGGGCCCTCACCCCTCACACGTGTGTCGTCACAGCCCGAGCATCTGCACGGCCGGCTTGACGAGCTTCTTGACGGTGCGGCCGTTGGCGAACTGGCCGATGGCGCGCATGTCCCACGTGCCCTGCGGAGTGCGGCTCAGCGCTGCGATGACGACACCCGTCGCGCGATCCGACTCGCTGAGCGAGAACCGCACGAGTTCGGCACCCGACTGCGCATCGACGAGACGGGCGTAGGCGTTGCGCACGTCCCTGAACTTCTGCCCCGAGTAGCTGTTGATCGTGAACGCCAGGTGCACGACGGTGGGCGGAATCGCCGTCAGGTCGAGCGTGATGACCTCGTCGTCACCGTCACCCTTGCCGGTGAGGTTGTCACCGAGATGCACGATCGCGCCGCCGAACTCCTTCTTGTGCATGAACCAGACGATCTCCAGCTCACGCCCGTTCGCGTCGAAGGCGATGACGGACGCATCGAGGTCGATGTTGCGTCCGCGCTTCGCCGGATCCCACCCGAGACCCATGAACACGCGACTCATCGGCGGCGCGCCCGTCTTCGTCAGGCTGACGCGATCACCCTTGCGCAGGCTCACATGGCCCTTGTCGAGGTTGACGACCGACGGCGCGGCCTGAGTGGCCGGCGGGGCCAGGGGCATCTGAGGCGGCGCCATCTGGGGAGGCGCCATCTGGGGAGGCGGTGCCATCTGCGGCGAGGGCACCTGCTGCGGAGCCTGCTGGTGGTGCGGAGGCTGCAGGGGTTCGTACTGCGGGGCCTGGGGCTGGTGGGGCGGCTGCAGCGGCGCCTGGTGCGGAAGCGGGGCCTGAAGCGGAGCTTGGGGCTGGTGGGGCGGCTGCAGGGGGGCCTGCTGCGGTGCCGACGGCTGCTGTGGAGGCTGTAGCGGCGCGGGCGTCGGGGACACCGGCGCCGCGTACGGCTGGCTCGTGTCGCTGCCTGGCTGCTCGCCCTGCGAGGGCTCGGCAGGCCGGAGCGCCGGTGCCGGGGCAGGAGCCGACGCAGGGGTGGCAGCCGGCGCCGTTGACGACGAGGGCTGTTCGGGGGCGTCGTCGACGCTGATGCCGAAGTCGGTGGCGAGGCCGGCGAGGCCGGAATCCCAGCCCTGGCCGACGGCGCGGAACTTCCAGGCGCCGGCGCGTCGGTACAGTTCGCCTGCGACGAGGGCGGTCTCGCTCGTCGCGCCCATGTCGCCGAACTGGGCGACGACCTGGCCGCTCGTCGCATCGTCGACGCGCACGGTGAGGCCGGGCACCTGCGAGAACGGGCCGCCGTCAGCGCTGAGGACGACGACGATGCGTTCAACGACGTCCTCGACGCCCGTGAGATGCGCTTCGACAGACGCGGATCCGGGCGAGGAGGGGCCGAGACGCACGGCGCCCGACGCGTGCTGCGGGGCGTTGTAGAACACGAAGTCCGAGTCGTCACGGACCTTGCCGGTGGCGGTGACGAGCAGGGTGGACAGGTCGACGGTCGGCGCCTGGGGTGCCGCCGTCCAGGTGACGACGATGTTGACGGCATCGCTGGGGACGGCGACGTTGGCGCCCTTGGTGAGCTGGGTCATGTCTCGATCCTCACATGCCGTGGCGTCCCGTTGGCGGATGACGGGCGTCGACGGGGCAGACTTGGGCGCAGGCACACCGACATCAGGGAGGGCATGCGGTGCAGCACTATTCCCATCTCGACGAATCGACCCGCGAGGCCATCTTCGCGAGCCCGCCTCGTTCTTTCTCGGCGCGTGATGACGCGCAGCACGTCGGTTCGGGTCTCGGGGCGAGCCTCTACATGCCCGGTACGCGCCCGCAGCTCGCCGATGACGTCGTCACGCATCACGCGCGTGGTCTCGTCAGCACCGTGTGGTGCCTCGAGGATTCGATCTCCGAGAGCGAGGTGCCGGCAGCGCAGGCCAACATCGTCACGCACCTCGCGGCGCTCGCGGCGCGGTTTCCGACGCCTGACGACGTCGCCGCGGCGCTGCCGCTGATCTTCGTCCGGGTGCGCACGCCGCAGCAGTTGCGCGACCTCGCCACCCTCGTGAACGAGGGGCCAGGCGGCGAATCAACCTGGAGTTCAGCGGTGTTGGCGGGTTTCGTCATGCCGAAGTTCACAGGCGCGAACGCGCCGGCCTACTTCGACGCTCTCGCGGAGGCGAGCGCGCTCGCGGG
>NZ_DCNR01000109.1:5088-8240 GCF_002322065.1 Dermacoccus sp. UBA1591
GGCTGTCTCGACGCTGCTCGCACCCCATCGCGACGTCGTCGCCTGCGTGCGCATCGGTGGTACCGACCTGGGCGCCGCGCTCGGGCTGCGTCGCCCGCGCGAGCTGACGATCTACAACATCGGGCCCGTCGCGGACGTGGTGTACGACATCGTCAACGTGTTCGGCCGCACCGACGGCACCGGCTTTCCGATCTCCGGGCCCGTCTGGGAGTACTTCGCCAACTCGCGCCGCCTGTTCAAACCGCAGCTGCGCGAGACCCCGTTCCGTGCGCTCGAGCATGACGACATCCGTGAGGAGTTGCTCGAGGAGAACCTCGACGGCCTCGTACGCGAACTCGCACTGGATCGGGCGAACGGGCTCACGGGCAAGACGATCATCCACCCCCAGCACGTCGGCATCGTGCACGCGCTGAGCGTCGTCTCCAGCGAGGAGCACGCCGACGCCGTCGACATCCTCGCCAAGCATGCGAGCGGTGGTGGGGTGCAGGCCTCCAGCGCCGGCAACAAGATGAACGAAGCCGGCCCGCATCGGGGGTGGGGGGAGCGCACGATGACGCGCGCCGAACTGTTCGGTGTCGCGCGGCCCGGTCTGGGCATGGTCGACTTCCTCCTCGCGCACGTCGAGGCCCTCGCGGGTCGTGGCGCGGGCAACCCAGCCGGTGAGCAGGCATGACGAAGGAGCACCCCATGACGACGACGTGGCCGGGCGAGTGGGTCGCCGAACGCCTCGGTGCCGACCTGCGCACGACGCAGGCGCTGCCGGGGCTCGATCTGCACGACCTCGTCGGGCTCGCGGTGCGACGCAACCCTCGTCGCGCACACTTGCTCGTCTCGAACGTCCTCGGCAAGCACGTGCCCGTCGACCCGCAGATCGTGCGCGGCAGTGGCCGGGCGCTCGGCGAGCTGGTGCGTCGGGTTCTCGACGCAGGAGCGGCGGTTGGTAGCAGTGACGCGGGAAGCGACGACTCGGGTGCGCAGGGCCTTGACGTCGTCGATGGTGCTCTCGCACGCGTAGGACAGGCGCTGCACGAGGCTCACCGGGCTCCTGACGACGCGCGGGTGGTCGATGAATTCACTTGCGCCGTCGACTCGTTCGTCGATCTGCAGCACTCACCTGCATGCGTCGTCATGGGGTTCGCCGAGACGGCGACGGCGCTCGGCCAGTGCGTCGCGGATGCGCTGCGGGCGCCGGCGATCCATTCGACGCGACGCCCCGTCGCCGGGTTCACGCCCGTCGGCGCCTTCGAGGAGGAGCACTCGCACGCCACCAGCCACCTCGTCCTGCCTTCGGACGACGGCTTCTTCGCGCGGCGTTCTGCTGGGCGCGTCGTGCCGCTCGTCCTCGTCGACGACGAACTGTCGACGGGCCGCACGGTGCTCAACACCATCGCCGCGCTGCACGAGAGCCTGCCGCGCGTGCGCTACGTCATCGCGACGCTCGTCGACATGCGCAACGCGAAGGATCGCGCGGCGATGGCCACCCGCGCCGCTGAGCTCGGCGTGCAGATCGACGTCGTCTCGCTCGCGGCCGGTCACCTCGACCTGCCGAGCGACGTGCTCGAGCGCGGGCAGCGGCTCGTCGAGCAGGTGGAGTCGCGCGCGAGCGTCCTGAGAGATGCCGGCCCGGAGCAGGGGCCCGAGTCGAAGGCTGCGTGGGCATCGGGGCGCGCCCATGTCTCGACGGCCGCACCGAATGCTGCCCGGGGAACCATCACCGAGGTCGACGTGCCGTGGCCGCCCCGCACCCCGTTGACGGGGCGTCACGGGGTGACGCCTGCGCAGCTCGCCCCCCTGACCGCGACGCTTCCGGAGGCGGCGACCGTCGTCGCACAGGCTCTGCCCTACGGCGATGGTGAGGTGCTCGTCCTCGGCACCGAAGAGCTGATGGACGCGCCGCTGCGTCTGGCATGCGCGCTGCGCGAACGCGGTGTCGCCACGCGGTTCTCGACGACCACCCGCTCGCCCGTACTCGCCGTGGACGACCCCGGTTATGCCATCCGCAACGCGCTGACGTTCCCGGCCTTCGATGACCCGGCCGACGGTGACGGCCCGCGTTTCACGTACAACGTTTCACGTGAAACACCGTGGCGGGCGATCGTCCTGTGCGTCGACCCGCCGAGCCTGATGCCGCAGCTGCACGCCCCGGATGGCGTCATCGAGGCGCTCGCGGCCAGTACGGACTGCGTCGTCGTCGCGCGGCTGCCCGAACCGGCGACGGCCCCGGCGCGCGAACTCGTCGGCCCGACGTTTGGTTCGTACGCGCCCGAGGAGGTGACGTGGCTGCTCGAAGATCTGTCCGGCGTCACGCTCGAGGCGCCGACCGAGGAACGCGAGGAAGCCATCCAGTCCGGCGGCGCGCACTATGCCGAGAGCCTGCCCGTCGAGTACCAACCGGACGCGGCCTACGGACAGCTGTTCCGTGATGCGCTGGAGATGTCGAAGGCCCGGGTGGCTGCTGCGGTCGCCGCCGTCACCGAGCTCGCGCTCGCAGAGCGCGGCGATGACCTCGTCCTCGTCTCCCTCGCCCGGGCCGGCACTCCCGTGGGGGTGCTCATGAAGCGTTGGGCCCGTCAGGCGCGCGGGCTCGACGTGTCGCACTATGCCGTCTCGATCGTGCGCGGGCGCGGCATCGACACGGTGGCGCTCGATCACATCGTGGCGCGGCACGATGCGTCTTCGGTGCTGTTCGTCGACGGCTGGACGGGCAAGGGCGCGATCAGCCGCGAACTCGTCGCGGCGCTCGCCGAGTACGAGCAAGCCACGGGGGTGCAGTTGGATCCGACGCTCGCCGTGCTCGCCGACACCGGGTCGTGCACGACGATGTGGGGCACGCGTGATGACTTCCTCATCCCCTCCGCCTGCCTCAACTCGACCGTCTCCGGTCTCGTGTCACGCACCGTGCTCAACGACGCTCTGATCGGGCCCGGCCAGTTCCATGGGGCCAAGTTCTACGCCGAACTCGCGCCGCACGACGTGTCGGGACTCTTCGTCGACGCCGTCACGGGAGCATTCCCGCCGGCCGCGGACGCCGACGACATCCGCGCCGAGGCGCAGGCGCGATGCGCGGCGGAGCCACCCCGGTGGACGGGGTGGGCCACCGTCGAGAAGCTCGCCGAGGAGTTCGGCATCGGCAGCGTCAACCTCGTCAAACC
>NZ_DCNR01000109.1:8550-14090 GCF_002322065.1 Dermacoccus sp. UBA1591
CTCGACTACAGCTGCGTCGGCCTCATCCACCCGCGCTTCACCCGCGGGGCGACCGGCGATGACGGCACCTCGGCCACACGCGACCCGAAGGAGCAAGCATGACGACGCATCCCGTCTCGATGCCGATGACGGACGAGCTGCGCGCCCTCGTCGCGGCCTACGCGGACGCCGCGCCGCCCCGGCCCTCAGGCGGGGACGCCATCGTCGCGTGCGACCTCGACCGGACGCTCGTCTACTCCGCGAAGGCGCTCGCACTCGCCGGCGCTGACGCCGACGCACCCGTCCTGCTCGTGGCGGAGGTGTACGACAAGCTGCCGTTGTCGTATCTGACGGTCGACGCCGTCGCGCTCGTGCAGGAGATGCATCGCGTGGCGACGTTCGTGCCGTCGACGACGCGGACGCGTGCGCAGTACGAGCGCATCCGGCTGCCGATCGACCCGCAGTACGCCGTCACGACGAACGGAGGGTTCCTGCTCGTCGACGGCGTCAGCGACGAGGACTACCACCGTGCCGTCCTCGACGAGCTCGACGGCTCGTGCGCGCCTCTCGCCGAGATCCGCGAGCACCTCGAGGCGATCGCCGATCCGGGGTGGCTGCGCAAGCTGCGCGACGCCGAGGGCATGTTCGCCTACCTCGTCGTGGAGCGCGCCGAGTTGCCGGCGTCGGTGGTGCGCGACCTGACGGGGTGGGCGGGTGAGCGCGGCTGGGAGGTGTCGCTGCAGGGCCGCAAGCTGTACGTCGTGCCGCGGCCGCTGCGCAAGTCGCGAGGCCTGGCGGAGGTGCGGCGTCGCACGGGTTCGACGTTCACGGCCGCGGCGGGCGATTCGCTGCTCGACACGGACCTGTTGACGTCCGTCGACGCCCCCGTCCGTCCGCGCCACGGGGAGCTCGACGATCTCGACTGGACGTGCCCGGGCCTGCAGGTGACGACGGCGTCCGGCGTCCTCGGTGGCCGCGAGGTATGTGCGCGGCTGCTCGCGGCGGTGCGGTGACGCGCGCTCGTTTCGCAGGGCCCACCCGGCCAGTCTCGTCGCCGGTCTCGTGCCTGGCGCGGGAAACTGCTCGATCGGCAACGGCGCCCGATGCCTGTTGCGCTGACATGATCGACGCATGCTGCTGCCCGTGACCGGTGTCACGCTCTTCCTCCTCGGTGCGTTGACGCTCGGTGCGCGCGAGGTCGTCGCCGCAGGCCATCGTCAGGGCGTCACCTACCGCGCGCCGGCGCTCGCACGCCTCGACATCGTGTGGCTGGCAGCGTCGACGCTCGCCGTCGTGCTCATGGGTGCGGCGATGCAGGTGTGGTGGGGTACGCGGCCCGGCCTCGTGCTGACGCTCGTACTCGTCGCGCCCACCCTCGTCAGGCTCGCCGTCATCGATCTCGACGTCCATCGCCTGCCCAACGCGCTGACGTTGCGCGCGGCGGGCGTCGTCGCGGGCGGTCTCGTGCTGGCGGGTCTTGTCGACGCACACCGCTCCGGCACGACGGTCTTCGACGCTGACGCCGCCCACCGCGCCATCGCTGGTGCCGTCGCGCTGGGCGTGTGCTACCTCGCTCTCGCGTTGCTCGGCGGCGGCTCCGGCATGGGGCTCGGCGACGTGAAACTTGCCCCGACGCTCGGCGCGCTGCTCGCCTGGGCAGGGTGGGACGTGTGGCTCACCGGCGCGTTCGCGGCGTTCCTGCTCGGCGGTGCCTGGGGCGTCGTGCTGCTCGCGCGCGGCAGGGGACGGCAGGCGCGCATGCCGTTCGGCCCGTTCATGATCGCCGGCGCCCTCGTCGCCCTCGCGCTGGCCTGACGCGCGCCCTCACGGGCGGCAAAGGGTCGCGCGGAAGGCTCACGCCAGGGCGTCCTTGCGGCCCGGGGACCTACTCCGGTCAGCCGGCGTGGCGCGCAGATCCTCCGGCGTGGCGCTGTGCCGACGGGTGGCGCTGGCCTCTCGCCATCCCCACCCGTTCGGAAGAAGTTTGCCGCGTTTCGATATCTCGACTCGATACATCTGTTAGGAATGTCTCTGAGCGTTCACCCGCTCGTCATTTCCGTGTGGCGCGTCCGTTTGAAAAACTGAGCATTCGTGTCGCGCGGTGCGACGCAGACTGTTTCGAGGCGAAGGAGAGTGGCATGTCACGTCGTGGCACGGTGCTCGAGTTCGCCGTCCTCGGTCTGCTGCATGAGGCGCCCTTGCACGGGTACGAGTTGCGCAAGCGGCTCACCGGTGTGCTCGGTGCGTTTCGTGTCGTGAGCTACGGGTCGCTGTATCCGTGTCTCGCGAAGCTGTCCCGCAAGGGCCTCATCTCCGAGAGCGCGTCGTTCGCTCCCGGCGGTCGGCGCCCGCGCATCACGTACGAGATCACCGACGAGGGTCGGGATCATTTCGCGGATCAGTTGTCGCGCTCCGGCCCGGCATCGTGGGACGACGAGAACTTCGACGTGCACTTCGCCTTCTTCTCGCGCGCGAGCGCAGAGGTGCGCCTGCGCATCCTCGAGGGGCGACGTCTGCGGTTGCAGGAGCGTCTCGAGCGCTCCCGCGAACAGGCGATGGACAGCCGCAGCACACGCGATTCGTACATTGCGGAGCTGTTCCGTCATGACATCGAGTCGACGGAGCGTGAGGTGCGTTGGGTGAACGAACTCATCGAGATCGAGCGGAAGGCTGTTGCCGATCCGCGCCCCCTCGCCTCCGAGA
Organism: Dermacoccus sp. UBA1591; assembly: GCF_002322065.1. Lineage (NCBI taxonomy): Bacteria > Bacillati > Actinomycetota > Actinomycetes > Micrococcales > Dermacoccaceae > Dermacoccus > Dermacoccus sp. UBA1591. The sequence goes on from NZ_DCNR01000109.1 coordinate 11,233, forward strand.
CCTGACGATTCGGGCGGCGCTCGCGTCGTTCGTCAGGATCGAAGGCTCGTCCACAACGGAGTGAGTTCCATGGGAAATATTCGCGTCGCCATCGTCGGCGTCGGCAACTGCGCGAGTTCGCTCGTGCAGGGTGTCGAGTACTACAAGAACGCGTCCGCTGACGCACACGTGCCGGGTCTCATGCACGTCACGTTCGGCGACTACCACGTCGGTGACGTCGAGTTCGTCGCGGCGTTCGACGTCGACGCGAAGAAGGTCGGGTTCGACCTGTCGGAGGCGATCAACAACTCCGAGAACAACACGATCAAGATCGCGGACGTGCCGCCGACGGGCGTCATCGTGCAGCGCGGGCACACCCTCGATGGTGTCGGCAAGTACTACGCCATGACGATCGACGAGTCGGACGCGGAGCCCGTCGACGTCGTGCAGGCGCTCAAGGACGCGCAGGTCGACGTCCTCGTCAGCTACCTGCCCGTCGGTTCGGAGAGCGCCGACAAGTTCTACGCTCAGTGCGCGATCGACGCGGGTGTCGCGTTCGTCAACGCGCTGCCCGTCTTCATCGCGTCCGACCCGGAGTGGGCGAAGAAGTTCGAGGACGCGGGCGTGCCGATCATCGGTGACGACATCAAGAGCCAGGTCGGCGCGACGATCACGCACCGCGTCATGGCGAAGCTGTTCGAGGACCGCGGTGTCGCGCTGGATCGCACGTACCAGCTCAACGTCGGCGGCAACATGGACTTCAAGAACATGCTCGAGCGTGAGCGCCTCGAGTCGAAGAAGGTATCGAAGACGCAGGCCGTGACGTCGAACCTCTCCGGTTCGCTCGCCGGCAAGATCGACGACAAGAACGTGCACATCGGCCCGTCCGACTATGTCGCGTGGCTCGACGACCGCAAGTGGGCGTACGTGCGCCTCGAGGGCCGCGCGTTCGGTGACGTGCCGCTCAACCTGGAGTACAAGCTCGAGGTGTGGGACTCGCCGAACTCGGCCGGCATCATCATCGACGCCATCCGCGCCGCGAAGATCGCCAAGGACCGTGGTGTCGGCGGCCCGCTGCTGTCCGCGTCGAGCTACCTCATGAAGAGCCCGCCCGAGCAGCGCGAGGACACCGTCGGCCGCGAGATGTTGGAGGCCTTCATCCGCGGTGATGAAGAGCGCTGACGATCAAGCGAGCGGAGGTAGGACCGCAGCGAAGCGAGGATCCTGCCGAAGTGAGCGTTGAGGAAGCGCTCAGAAGAGGAAGAGCGCTGAGTCGGCATCGATGTCGCGCCGTCCGGCGACCTGAACGGGTTGACGAGTTGAGGGCCGAAACTCTGCACTGCAGGGTTTCGGCCCTCAACTCATGGCTTGGGGTCTAAAACTCTGCATTGCGGAGTTTCAGACCCCACGGGTGGGTAGTCTGCGCACGCACCCGGCCGCGCGCCACCCCGCGTCGGCCGGTCGAAAGGGCCCGGCGCGTTGCTCGTCACGCTCGTCGGAACGTCGCTGGGCATCGCGACCCTGCACGCGACGAGTTGTGCGTTCACGCGAGGGCGCAGCCGGGCCGGCGCAACGATCGGTGCGACCTCAACGAGACTTCATCTCGTCCTCCACCACCCACTTGTGGTTCTTCATCGTCATTCCGTCGGCCGTGTAGTCGACCATGTACACCGTCTGAGTGGTGGACGACGCGATGGTGCCCTTGGCGCCCTGCATGCCGTCCATGTGGTCAGCTGTGATGGTGACGGCTTCCCCGTCGGCGAGGTGTTCTGTGCCGGCGCTCTTCAGCTCTTGCTGCACGACCCACTTGTGGTTCTTGACCATCGCACCGCCGGTGGTGGGCTGGTAGTTCACCGCATATGTGGCGGTGCGGTAGGCCCCGACGACGGTCGCGGGGGCATTTTTCATGCCGTCCATGTGATCGGTCGTCAGCGTGACCCTGCTGCCCACCGGGAATCTCGGGTTCTTCGCCGGGGTCATGTCCGCCGGGGCCGGGCCGCCGTCCATCTCGTGCATGTGACCATGGCCGGAGGAGGCCGACGTCGACGTGGCCGCGGCCGACGTCGGCATGCCTGAGTGCGAGGAATGGTCGCTGCCGGAGGAACATGCGGTGCCGGCGCCCAATGCCACGGCGGCGGCCGCAGTGGCGGCCAGATTTCGACGGTTCATGAGGTGCGGCCTTTCGCTTCGGGGGCGTGTTCGACGAACATAGCGGACGTCCCTCTGAGTTCTGTCAGAGCGGCGTGGGTTCACAGCAGTGTGCCGAGCGATGCCACGGCGCCCCCGAGGAGGAACGCGGTGATGGCGTACGCCAGGGGTTTGTTGTCCATCGCTGCACCGCTGGCGTGGTGAGTGATCGCGTGCCCTCTGCCCTGGCGCAGCAAGTGCTTGTTCACCGGGTAGGCGGCGACGTAGGCCGCGACGAGAGCCACCGCCATCGAGACCCAGAACAGCAGGTCCATCAACCGTGCGTCCATCGCACCCGGTACGAGCCACATGACGAGGTTGTCGACGAGCTCCATCGTGGCGATCGAGACGGTGTCCGCTGCGAGGACGAGCAGGAGCGCCTGCTTGGCGGGGATGCCTGAGCGCAGCAGCGGTGTCGCTGACAGCGTGTACCCGAAGACGAACGCGAGGGCTATCGCGACGGCCGTGCTGAGGCCGTTGCCCCATCCCAGGGCCGTTGCGGCGATGAGCCCGACGATCTCGCCGATGGCGCATCCGGTGAGGCAGTGCAGCGTGGCCGACGCAGCCATCGACGACATGTCATGACCTGAGCCGTGATGGTGTTCGTGTTCGCTCATGTCAGCCGCAACGCCGATACCCCTAGGGGGTATTCCATGACTGCTGGGAGGTTTCACTGCACCTACTGGACGGAG
>NZ_DCNR01000109.1:14388-15987 GCF_002322065.1 Dermacoccus sp. UBA1591
TTTCAGACCTCAGCGGTTTCAGGCGCCCTGACCGGCGGTCGGCGCGGCGCGCCAGCAGGACTGGGGTCTGCTGGAATCGGCCCTGGCTCGGCCGCGAGCGGTGGTCTTCGGGGAGGATGTCTACCCGGGGATCCTGATGAAGGCAGCCGCACTCGTCCATTCCGTGGCCAAGAATCGCGCGTTGGTCGACGGCAACAAGCGGACCGCGCTCGGTGCGCTCTGGCTGTTCCTCGCCCTCAACGGGACTCATCTCGTCGGCAGCGACGACGAACGATGCGAATGCATGCTCGACGTCGCTGCCGGGGGCCTCGACGACGTCGGCGTGATCGCCGAACGCCTTCGTGACCTCACGGAACCCATGTGAGACGGCGCTCGCCGACGTGACAATGCTTCTCACTCCGCGTCGGCGTAGCGTCAGCATCATGACTACGACTGTTGCCTGCTACCAGGCCATTGCCGCCGACAAGCCCCTCGAGCCCGGCACCGTCGAGCGCCGCGACCTGCGCCCCGACGACATCCGCATCGAGATCGAGTACGCCGGAATCTGCCACTCCGACATCCACACCGTCCGCGGCGAGTGGGGCCCGGTGAATTACCCCATGGTGACCGGCCACGAGATCGTCGGCCGCGTCGCCGAGATCGGTTCCGACGTCACCGAGTTCAAGGTCGGCGACCGTGCCGGTGTCGGTTGCCTCGTCGACTCGTGCCGTGAGTGCGAATGGTGCAAGAAGGGCGAGGAAAACAACTGCCCGAACGCCGTCGGTACCTACAACGGCATCGACCGTCACGACGGGCGCCCGACCGCCGGTGGTTACTCGCAGGCCATCGTCGTCTCCGAGGCATTCGCCCTCCACATCCCCGAGAACCTCGACGCCGCCGCCGTCACGCCACTGCTGTGCGCCGGCATCACCACCTACTCGCCGCTGCGCACCTGGGGCGTCACCGAAGGCTCCAAGGTCGCCGTCGTCGGCATGGGCGGTCTCGGCCACGTGGCCGTCAAGCTGGCCAAGGCAATGGGCGCCGAGGTGACCGTCATCAGCCAGACGCGCTCCAAGGAAGAGGACGGCCGCAAGTACGGCGCCACCGAATGGATCGCGACGAAGGAGAACCCCGACGCGCTCAAGGAGCACAAGGGCCAGTTCGACGTCATCATCAACACCGTCTCCGCCCACATCGACGTGCGCGCCTACATGGCGACACTGCGCCCCCACGGCGCGATGGTGCTGCTCGGCCTGCCGACCGAAGCCCTCGAAGTCAACGCCGGCAACCTCATCGGCGGCCGCAAGTCCCTCACCGGCTCCAACATCGGCGGCATCCGCGAGACGCAGGAAATGCTCGACTTCTGCGCCGAACACGGCGTCACTGCCGAGATCGAACTCATCAACGCCGACCAGATCAACGAAGCCTACGACCGCGTCGTGAACTCCGACGTCCGCTACCGCTTCGTCATCGACGCCAAGACGTTCGCCTGATCCCTCGGCCCGTCTTCCGGGTGGCGCGGATCCTGAGCTCGCAGGCTCGCCCAGGATCGGCGCGCCGCCTCGGTGCGACAGGCCTTCGGGCGGAACGACGAGAGCCGCCTCGACCGCACACCTCGCA
>NZ_DCNR01000088.1:0-2769 GCF_002322065.1 Dermacoccus sp. UBA1591
CGACATCACGACGGGTGACGAGACGCAGACGCTGCGCATCGTCGGCACGCTCGACCCGGCGAACCCCCCGTCGAGCCTCGACGCGCTGCGCCCGCGCCTGACGAACGTCGAGAACTGGGTCGCGCGCTACATGCCCGACGACGAACGCACGGTCGTGCGGGAGACGAAGAACACCGACGCCCTCGCGGCCGCCAGCGATGAGCAGAAGGCCGCCCTACGCATCCTGCTCGACGGCCTCGACGTGCCGGGCGAGCAGGGGCTGCCGCGCATCGAGGACGCGTGGTCGCTCGACGGGCTGACGACGCAGGTCTACGGCGTGCCGAAGGTGCAGATCGGCAAGGGCGCTGACTTCCGACCCGACCGCAAGGCCGACCCCGAGACGGCCGCCGCCCTCGGCGCGAGCCAGCGCGAGTTCTTCAAGCTGCTCTACATGCTGCTCATCGACAAGGAGACCGGCCCGCGTCTTCCGACGCTGCTGCTCGCCGTCGGCCCGCAGCGTCTGCGCGAACTCGTCACCCCCTGACGGTCGGCTCCGTACCCATCGGCGATTTTCGTCCACATTCGTCGTGCCGGGCGGGGCCGGTGATCGGGTCAGCCAACGCCGGAGTGACGGGCTTCTGCGCCCCGATCGGGCCGCGTTGTCGGTGTCGACGTCTACGCTGACGCGCGTGATGACGATGACGACGATCCGCGGAGCCGTGACGAGCCTGGGCGCGGCTGCGCTCCTCGCGGGCACCGCGGCCTGCGGCACCTCGTCGGACGCATCGCACTCGGCGACGAGCGCGTCGCCCACGGCGTCCTCGTCGAACGGCACGCAGCCGGCGCCCTCGGCGTCGGGCTCGTCGCGCGCGTCAGCGTCAGGGCCCACGCCTGCCGACAGTGGCTCGACATCGACGAAGCCGGCGTCCGACGCCACGTCGAGCTCCGCGAAGGGCGGCGACACGCACGGGCAGGGCGCCGGGACGGGTCCGGGAGCGGCGTACGACGTCGTCAGCGTCATCGACGGCGACACCATCGCCGTCCGTATCGACGGAAAGCGCGAGAAGATCCGCATCATCGGCCTCGACACCCCCGAGACGCGCAAGCCGAACACGCCCGTGCAGTGCTTCGGCAAGGAGGCGAGCAGTCACATGCAGTCGCTCGTGCAGAGCAAGCAGGTGCAGCTCGCGGCGGACTCGTCGCAGGGCGATCGCGACAAGTACGGCCGCCTGCTGCGTCACGTCTTCGTCGGCGGGACGACGAACGTCGCGCTCGCGCAGATCGAGGGTGGCTATGGGCGCGAGTACACGTACGACGGGCCGTACCAGCACCGCCTCGAATATCTCGCGGCGCAGAACCAGGCGAAGAACGCCCACCGCGGCACGTGGGGCCCGCCGTGCAACGGTTTTCACCAGGATGACGCAGGCTCGAGCGCTGCTGCGTCGACGTCAGCTGCGCCGGCACCCTCGACGCCCGTCGCGTCGGCGGTGCCAGCCGCTCCATCGTCGCCGGCCGGTGCCGGCTCGAGCGGCGGAGCGTGCGCGATCAAGGGCAACATCAACTCGAAGGGCGCCAAGATCGCGCACGCGCCCGGTTCGGCGACGTACGACAAGACCGTCATCACGCCGAGCAAGGGGGAGCGCATGTTCTGCTCCGCGGCCGAGGCCATCGCCGCAGGGTGGCGCATGGCGAACGACTGACCTGACCGCAGCGCACCACGTCGGCCTGGTGGCCGCCCTGCTCGACGCCGGCCGATGCAGGCGCGCGCCATGGGTGGGAAGGGCCCGGCCACGCCCCGCCACCCCCTGGATTACTCGCCGGTATGACTCAGCCCACACAAGGCCGATCGACTCCTACGATGGCGTCATGAGCGACACCACCACCTCGAACACGCCGGGCGAACAGAACCAGCACGACATCGACGTCTTACTCACCGCCGCCGCGCGGCAGGGCGCCGTCACGATTCCGGCGGGCTGGGGGCAGGGTCGGGCGACGTTCGGTGGCGTCGTCGCAGGCGCCCTCGTCGCCCGCGTGCTCGGTGAGCTGGCCGCGGATCCGACGTCGCTGCGTTCGCTCACCGTCAACTTCGTCGCACCGGCCTCCGCCGGCACGGCCGAGGTGCGCGTCGAGGTGCTGCGTCAGGGCAAGTCGGCGACGCAGGTCGAGGCGCGCCTCGTGCAGCCGGACGATTCCGGCGAGAGCACCGTCCGCGCCATCGCCCTGCTGACGTTCGGTGCGCAACGCGACTCGAAGGTGGCGCTCGATCCGACCTTCGACGCAGTCACGCGCCCGGCGTTCGAGATGCTCGAGGCCATTCCGTACATCGAGCCGTTCACGCCCGAGTTCATCGCACGCGTCGACCTGCGCCCGGCCAGCGGGGTGCTGCCGTTCTCCGCAGCGACTGACGGTGACCTCACCGGCTACATGCGATTCCGCGAGCTGACGGACGACTTCAGCGTCGCGCACCTCGTCACGCTCATCGACGCGTGGCCGCCGGCAGCGGGGCAGATGCTGCACTCGCCGGCCCCGATGTCGACGATGACGTGGACACTCGAGTTCACCGCGCCCGTCTCGTCCGACCCGGTGACGACGTGGTGGTACGACGTCACGACGGACGCCGCCCACGACGGCTACGCCCACTCGGGGGCGCGCATCTACGACCCCGCGAGCGGCGCCCTCGTCGCCATCAGTCGTCAGACGGTGGCGTTGTTCGGCTGACGTACACGCGAACCAACGACGTCAGGACGCGTCGGACGCCGCCTGCAGGTGGTGGTGGATGACCTCGTCGAT
>NZ_DCNR01000108.1:0-27056 GCF_002322065.1 Dermacoccus sp. UBA1591
CCCCGGTTCCGACGACGCCGACGACCAACACGACCGTCCCGACGACGACGACGTCGACGACGGCTGCGACCACGCCCGGCACGGGCCCCAAGGTCGAGACCGACCGCAAGGGTGACGACACCAACGCCCTTTCGCTCGGCGTCGCGGGTCTCGTCGGTGCGGGTGCGCTCGGCGGCATCGTCGTCGCTCGCCGTCGCCTTCAGCAGTGACACCGCGGTCCTGAACCGCTGACCACACCCCACCCTGGCCCTCGCCCGGTGGGGTGTGGTGCGTCCGGCTGGCCTTCGAATCGGCGCGGATCTCAGGTGCGACGCGGGCTGGACACGACGCGCAGCGCAGGGCCGACGGGGTGCGCGCTCGGACGCCGACGTGCGGCGGGTGCGCTCATCGCCTACTGTCGCGAGCGAATCCCTCCCCCTGAGCTCCCACTGAATCGAAGGCGTCTCGTGGCCATTGACCTCGTCTGGATCGTGCTCGGCTTCGCGCTGCTGCTCGCGGTCTTCCTCCCGACCGCCGTCGAGCGCTTCCCGTTGTCGACGCCGATGGTGCTGCTCGGCGTCGGGGCGCTCGTCGGCCTCGCGCCGATGCCGAAGGGGTTCACGTTCTCGCCGCAGGAGCACGAGGCGTTCGTCCTGCATGCCTCCGAGGCGACGGTGCTCGTCGCGCTCATGGGTGTCGGTCTCGCCCTCGATCGGCCGATGCGCGTTCGCAGCCTGACGTCGTGGCGCGCGTGGGCGCCGACGTGGCGTCTGCTCGCCATCGCGATGCCGCTCGGCATCGTGGGCGTCTCACTGCTCGGCTGGACGCTCGGTCTGGCCGCGCCGACGGCGTTGCTGCTCGCCGCGGCGCTCGCCCCGACGGACCCGGTGCTTGCCTCCGACGTCCAGGTCGATGGGCCGCAGACCGAGGCCACGCAGGAGATGACGCAGGACACCGAGATCGACGAGTCGGACGAGGTGCGGTTCGCGCTGACGTCGGAGGCCGGTCTCAACGACGGTCTCGCGTTCCCGTTCGTCTACGCCGCGATCCTGTGGGCGAGCGAGGGCTCGCCGTCGCACTGGGGGTGGAAGTGGCTCGGTTGGGAACTCGTCGGCAAGGTCGCGCTCGGCGTGGCCGTCGGCCTCGTCGTCGGGTGGGTGCTCGGCAAGCTGTTCTTCCGGCTGCCGGCGAAGAAGTATCGCCTCGCCGACGCCGGTGAGCCGCTCGCCGCGCTCGCGGCGATCATGTGCTCGTACGGGCTGACGGAGCTCGCCGGCGGGTACGGGTTCCTCGCCGTGTTCGTCACGGCGATGGCGATGCGTCAGGCCGAGCGCGGCCACCGTTACTACGCGGACATGCACGCGTTCATCGAACGTCTCGAGCAGATCCTCACCCTCGTCATGCTCCTGCTGCTCGGCGCGGCGGCGACGAACGGTGTTCTCGCGCACGCTGATTGGCGCAGTGCCGTCATCGTCGCGGCCCTCATCCTCGTCATCAGGCCCGGCGGGGCGTGGCTGTCGCTGCTCGGGCGGCGCGACGACACGGCGAAGGCCGTCGGCCTGACGACGGGGGAGCGCTGGATCACGTCGTTCTACGGCGTGCGCGGCATCGGCTCGATCTTCTACATCGCGTACGCGACGGGGCACGCCGACTTCGCGGGCAGCGACTGGCTGTGGTCGACGATCGCCCTCGCCATCATCGTCAGCGTCGTCGTGCACGGCTCCACCGTCACGCCCGCGATGAACTGGCTCGAACGTCACCGCACGAACCACCGTCGGGCGCTCGCGGACGCTTGATCCACCTGCGCCCCGAGGGCGCCTGCGCTGCACCCCGGCGCCGGGCTGGCAGGGCCGCACACGCGGGCGCGTTTCTTCACCCCTCGAGGTGAAAAACTGCGTGCAGGAATGCTTCTGGGGGCCGGTGGTGTTGTGATCGATGAGAGAGCTCATCGATCTGAAGGAGAGACCTCATGGCCTACCGCACCGAAAACCCCGCCACCGGCGTCGTCGAGAAGGAGTACAACTCCGCGACGGATGCTGACGTCACCCGCGCCATCGAGCGCGCCGACGCCGCGTTCGGCACGTGGCGCACGACGGACGCGTCCGAGCGCGCCTCCGTCCTCGCCAAGGTCGCCGACATCTACGACGAGCGCGCCGACGAGCTCGCCCGCGTCATCGGCGCCGAGATGGGCAAGCCGCTCGCGCAGGCGCAGGGTGAGGTCGCGCTCGCGTCGTCGATCTTCCGCTGGTACTCCGAGCACGGTGAGGAGCTGCTCGTCGAGGAGCAGCTGAACATCGGCGACGACGCGAAGTCGCTCGTCGTCACCGACCCGATCGGTGTTCTCATGGGCGTCATGCCCTGGAACTTCCCGCACTACCAGGTCGCGCGGTTCGTCGCGCCGAACCTCATGCTCGGCAACACGATCCTGCTCAAGCACGCCTCGATCTGCGCGCGCACGGCCGAACTGATCGAGGAGATCCTCCACGCCGCGGGTGTGCCGCGGGATGCCTACATCAACCTGTTCGTCAGCAACGAGCAGATCACGTCGATCATCGAGGACCCGCGCGTGCGCGGCGTCTCGCTGACCGGTAGCGAGGGCGCCGGCAAGGCCGTCGCCGAGACCGCGTCGCAGAACCTCAAGAAGAGCGTCCTCGAACTCGGTGGCTCGGACGCGCTCATCGTCCTCGACGACGTCGACGTCGCCGAGACGGCGAAGGCCGTCGCCACCGCGCGCATGAGCAACGCCGGGCAAGCCTGCAACTCCCCGAAGCGCATCTTCGTTCCGTCGACGATGTTCGACGACTTCGTCAACGGCGTTGTCGCCACCGTCGAGGGCATGAAGGTCGGCAACCCGGACGACGAGGGCACGGACATGGGCCCGCTTTCGTCGGTCGAGGCTCGCGACGACGCGATCGCCCAGGTCGAGCGCGCCGTCGAGCAGGGTGCGACCCTGCGCACGGGTGGCACGGCGCTCGAGCAGGACGGCGCCTGGATGGCCCCCGCCGTGCTCACCGGTGTCACGCGTGAGATGGACGCCTTCAAGGAGGAGATCTTCGGCCCCGTCGCCGTCGTCTACTCCTACGACTCGATCGACGAAGCCGTCGAGCTCGCCAACGACTCCTCCTTCGGCCTGTCCGGCTCCGTCTGGGGCAAGGACACCGACAAGGCGGAGCAGATCGCCCGACGCCTCGAGGTCGGCATGGCCTATGTCAACGAGCACGGCACGACGAAGGCCGGCCTGCCATTCGGTGGTGTGCGCCGCTCCGGTTACGGGCGTGAGCTCGGACGCTGGGGCTTCGGCGAATTCGCCAACACGAAGCTCGTCCGCGTCGCCAAGTGATCGATGCGTCGTGACCCGCGACGCGAGGAGGAAATAACCATGACTCGTTTCACCCGACTGATCGAGTCCGTCCGGTCACTCGCCGAGCCGGCCCCGCCTGCGACCCGTGGGCAGGAGGTGGCCCGTCTCGGCCTCGGAGCCTTCATGTCGTTCGCCGGTGTCTCGCACCTGACGTTCGCCCGCAAGGACTTCCAGGCGCAGGTGCCGGACTGGTTCCCGATGGACAAGGACGTCGTCGTCCTCGCCTCCGGTGTCGTCGAGGTCGCGTTCGGTGCGGCGATGCTCACCCTGCCGCAGCGTCGCGCTGCGGTGGGGGTGGCGCTCGCCGCCTTCTACGCCGCGATCTTCCCCGGCAACATCAGCCAGTACGCGGAGCGCCACGACGCCTTCGGCCTCGACACCGACACCAAGCGCCTCGTCCGCCTGTTCGGCCAGCCCGCCCTCATCGCTGCGGCGCTGTCGGCGGCCGGCTTCCCCCGACGCGGCTCGCGTCGCTGATCTCACCGTTTCGCACCCAAGCGAAGGAGACCCCAATGTCGGACACCACGCAGCTCACGTAGACCGAGAAGGCCAACCTCGACCTCGCGCACGAGTACACATGCGCCCTGTTCCGCGTCGAAGACGACAAGCTCGTCGAATTCGTCAAGGAGTGGAACAAGCTGCCGATGTGGCAGCAGCTCGGCTGGCCGATCGAGGAGGGCCTCACCTACCACGAGTGACGACTCGCCCCGATGCGAACGCCGCTCACTGAATCACCAAGGAGATTGACATGTCCAACGTTCTCTTCGTCGTCACCGGCGCCCGCTCCTGGACCCTGGCCGACGGCTCGAGCGTCCCGACGGGTTACTGGGCGGAAGAACTTCTCACCCCCTACCGTCTGATCACCGGGGCAGGTCACTCGGTCACGTTCGCCACGCCCGGCGGTGTGACGCCGGTGGCCGATGAGGTCAGCCTCGCCCCCGACGCGAACGGCGGCGCTGACGTGCGTCCTGACCTCGACGCGATCGACGGCCTGCAGCACCCCATGAAGCTCGAGGACGTCGTCCTCGGCGACTATGACGCGGTGTTCTACCCGGGTGGGCACGGCCCGATGGAAGACCTTGCGCAGGACGCCACCTCCGGCAAGCTCATCGCGGACGCACTCGAGGGCAGCAAGCCTGTCGCCATCGTGTGCCACGGCCCGGCAGCGCTGCTTCCGGCGCGGACGTCGGCGGGCGAGCCCGTCGTCGCCGGACGCAAGATCACCGGCTTCTCCAATGAGGAGGAGAAGGCCGCCGGCAAGGCTGACAAGGCCAAGTGGTTGCTGGAGGACCGGCTGCGCGAACTCGGCGCCGACGTCTCGACCGGCCCCGCCTGGCAGCCGTTCACCGTCGTCGACGGTGACCTGCTGACGGGTCAGAACCCGGCATCGTCCGAGGCGCTCGCCAAGAAGCTGCTCGAGCGCCTGAGCTGAGCCTGGCTGCGCCAAGCGCGAACATGCCGAAGGCGCCTGGATCCCCATGGGGTCCAGGCGCCTTCGGTGTTCACGGGCGGCCGGCGAAGGGCCGATTGGGCTCGGCTCTCACGTGGCGTGGCGCCTCGTCGTGCGAGATGAACGGGCTCAGTCCGCTGCCCCGCGCATCATGGGGATGCTCGCGACGAGGACGACCAGCGAGGTGAGCGCGCAGAAGAGAGCCAGGCTCGCGCTGATGGACAGGCGTGTCGTGAGCAACCCCGCCAGCACGACGGGGATCGTGATGCCGATGTAGGCGGCCAGGAAGACACCAGCCACGCTTCCCCCGGTGTGTCCGGCCTCGCTGACCGCGGAACCGACGGCGACAGCACTTTGGAAGAGCAGGCCGATCCCAGCCCCCGCCATGACCGCGCCGCCTGCGTACAGGACGAAGGGGTGGGTGAGTGCGGACGCCGCGACGCACCCGAGGCCGGCGACGGCGAACAGGACGCCGCACGCGATCTTCGTTCGCGGGTTGGGGATCGGAAGGGCGACCTGGGCCAGGGCAGATGCCCCCATGGCGAGGAAGACGACCACGCCGCACACGAGCGGAGACGAGCGATGCGCGACGTGCGCCAGGAACGTCCCCGTCATCGACGTCAGGATTCCCAGTGCAGCGAAGGCCGCGCCGGCCACGACCTGCGCTGAGCGAAAACGGGCTTCATGACCTGCTCGGACGACGGCGCGCTGCGGTCGATACCTCGGGCGCTCGTTCGCCGGTGTTGCCGGGTTGGTCTCGGGAACCAACGTGAGCGCGAGGCCCACCCCGGCGAGCAGGACGAAGAAGACCACGTAGGGCGTCCTCAAGGGGGCCGGGGCCCACTGCACGAGGACTCCACCGACGAGGGGGCCGAGGGCCAGCCCGCCAGTGTTCACGCTCGAGGCCACCGTCGAGGCGAAACTGCTCGGCTCGTGCGGGCGATGAACGCGCCGCAATTCACCGAGCATCGCCGTTGCTGCCGGAGTCAGTATGCCGATCCCCACACCACACAGCAGCCGGGCGACCAACAGCGCCGGCACGGACGGCGAACCGATGAAGATCGCCGCGCTCACCAGAGAGACGGCAGTGGCGATCGCGATCATGCGGCGTCGCCCGAACTGGTCACTCAGGTGGCCCGCGAGGTAGAGGCTTGCCATGACGCCCAGCCCGTAGGCCGCGAAGATGGCGGTGATCATCACGGTGGGGAAGTGATCGTGGTGTTGGTAGAGCGGATAGATCGGCGTCGGCACGGTCGAGTAGGCCATGAGGATGGGAAACGCCGCAGCAAGCAGCCAGAAACCGCGGGCGTGGCGCTCAGCGGCCGCAGGCGCGGTGGGTGTCGTGGTCACGGGGTCAGGATGATACGGGAGCGTCGCGAGAACGACGGCACGAGCTCTTTCGCTTCGTTCTTGTTGATCCCATGCACTCGTCGGTCCATGGCGGACGACGCAGCAAGCGCCACCATCCCGCTCGGGGTGGTGGCGCTTGCTGTTGCACCTTCGCTCACAGCGAAGTCATGGGGCGATCGTGGGCCCGGACGTGAGTCGTCAGTGGACCTTGATCGGGTCGGGGCGGCTCGGGTCGACCGCCTTGGGGATGTGACGCGTCGTGATGCGCTTGCGGAACACCCAGTACGTCCAGCTCTGGTAGATGAGGACGATCGGGGTGAAGATCAGCGCGACCCACGTCATGATGACGAGCGTGTGGTGCGAGCTCGCCGCGTTCGTCGTCGTCAGCGACCACGCCGGGTTCGTCGAGCTCGGCATGACGTTCGGGAACAGCATGAGGAAGTACGTCAGCACGAACAGGGCGATCGCGACGAACGTGCACAGGAACGCCAGGCCCTCCTTGCCGCGCATGTTGAAGAACAGCCCGGTGAGGAAGATGACGGCGAGTGCGACGGTCGTGATCCACGACCACACCGAGCCGCCTTCGATGCCCAGCCACAGCAGCAGGACGACGGCGGCGACGGCGGCCGCGAGGCCGATCTTCGTGCCGAGCGCGCGAGCGTCGTGACGGATGGCGCCGTCGGTCTTGAGCGCGACGAAGAAGCAGCCGTGCGTCATGAACACGAGCATCGTCGTGACGCCGCCGAGCAGCGACACCGGGTTCAGCATGGTGAGCAGGTTGCCCGTGTACTCCATGTCCTGGTTGATCGGCAGGCCGTGGACGATGTTCGTCAGCGCGACGCCCCAGAGGATAGCCGGCAGGAACGAACCGAACACGATGGCGGCGTCCCAGCCGCGGCGCCAGCCGTCCGAGTCACGCTTGTGGCGGTACTCGAAGCCCATGTTGCGCACGATGAGCGCGACGAGGATGAGCAGCAGCGGCAGGTAGGCGCCCGAGAACAGCGTCGCGTACCAGTTCGGGAACGCGGCGAAGGTCGCGCCACCAGCAGTGAGCACCCACACCTCGTTGCCGTCCCAGACCGGGCCGATCGTATTGAGCATGACGCGGCGGCGTCGCTCGTTCTCGCCGATGTGGTCGGTGACCGGGTCGGTGACGCCCGTCGCCTCCGCCTTGCCCTTGCCGAGCACGGGAAGCAGCATGCCAACACCGAAGTCGAAGCCCTCGAGGACGAAGTAACCCGTCCAGAGCACGCCGATGATGATGAACCAGAAAGTGGTGAGTTCCATCGTTCAACCTCGCCTATCAGTACGCGAACGCGAGTTCGTCATCGTCGGAACCGGCGGAGCCGTGGCCATCGTCGTGACCACCGGGCAGATCCTCACCGTCGGAGGCGACGGGCTCGGCGCCCTTCTTCATGTAGTCCATGAACAGCTTCACCTCGACGACGGCGAGTGCGCCGTACAGCAGTGTGAAGACGATCATCGACGTCAGCACCTCACCCGAGGTGACGCTCGGGCTGACGCCCTGCTTCGTCGTCATGAGGCCGTTGACGATCCACGGCTGGCGGCCGATCTCGGTGAAGATCCAGCCGATGCTCATCGCCGCGACCGGCGACAGCGCGCCGACGAGGGCGGCCGGGCCCATCCAGCGGTTCGTCGCGTTGCGGCCCTTGCGGGTCAGCCACAGCACCCAGCAGGCGATGAGCATGGAGATCGCGCCCCAACCCATCATCCAGCGGAAGCTCCAGTACGACCACATGATGTTAGGCGCGTACGTGTCCGCCGCCGTCAGCTCGTTGCCGCTGTACTTGGCCTTCTGGGATTCCTCGAGGTTGTTGATGCCCTCGACCTTGCCGTGGAAGTCACCCGTCGCGAGGAACGACAGCAGGTTGGGCACGGTGACCGCGAACTTCTCCTGCTTGCCGTCACGCGTACCGACGGTGAAGATCGAGAACGGCGCGTCCTTCTCCTGCGTCTCGTACAACGCCTCGGCGGCAGCCATCTTCATCGGCTGCACCTCGGTCATGACCTTGCCCTGCAGGTCGCCGGTGATGACGACGAACAGGCTCGAGACGAGCAGGACGATCGCGCCGACGCGCGAGCCCTTGCGGTACATCGTGAGGTCGTCGGAGGTCGACGCCAACTTCGTCGCGCCCGTCGAACCGTCGGAACGGTCTTCGATAGTTTCACCCTTGATTGCTTCGGCAGCAAGAGTGCGCTTGCGCAGATTCCACAGCATGACGCCCATGACGACGGCGCCACCGACCATGTACGAGCTCGCGATGACGTGCGGGAACGTGACGAGCTGGACCTTGTTCGTCAGGACGGCGACGAAGTCGGTGAGCTCCGCGCGGTGCGTCGTCGGGTTGTACTTGTAACCGACGGGGTTCTGCATGAACGAGTTCGCGGCGAGGATGAAGTACGCCGACAGCACCGTGCCGATGTGGACGATCCAGATCGTCGCGGCGTGCAGCTTCTTCGGCAGTCGGCCCCAGCCGAAGATCCACAGACCGAGGAACGTCGACTCGAGGAAGAACGCGAGCAGCGCCTCGATCGCGAGCGGCGCGCCGAAGATGTCGCCGACGAAACGCGAGTAGTCGCTCCAGTTCATGCCGAACTGGAACTCCTGCACGATGCCGGTGACGAGACCGAGCGCGAAGTTGATCGTGAACAGCTTGCCGAGGAACTTCGCGACCCTCAGATGCTGCGTGTTACCCGTGCGCAACCATGCGGTGTGGTAACCGGCGACGACGGCAGACAAGCCGATCGTGATCGGCACGAACAGGAAGTGGTAGACCGTCGTGATGGCGAACTGCCATCTCGCCAGCTCCAAGGCATCCATGAGTGACCCCTCGACGAGACGAATGTGAAGACTTTCACAACCACGCTACGGGGTGAGTTCCGCAATCCGTGGGGACCATGGTCCTGACGTAGGCGTGTCGTGCCTCACGCGGCGCCCGAACCGGCGGCCGGCCACGCGTCAGGTCGTGGCCTCGCCGGACGGTGACGGGTCCGGCGCCATCTCCCCACCGTCGAGAGCGCCGACGGGGCGCGGCACCGCGATCTTCTCGTTCCAGCGTGAGAACGTCGCCGTGCCCAGGTCGTCCGTGCCCGCGGCCTCGTCGACGACCTTGAGGAGGTCGTGCGTGTCGTCGGTGGTCACCCAGGCGCGAGTGTCTCCGTCAGCGCTGACGATCTTGTACGCCGGCCTGCCGTCGAGCGTCTCGGGCGTCAGGGTGCCGTCGCCGAGGTGACCCCACTTGGCGTCGGTGGTGTCGCCCATGGCCTCGATGTACGACTTGGCGCTGAGGTCGGACAGGTCCTTCTGGCCGAAGGCGCTTTCGGGCACCTTGATCCACCGGTTCGCCGGTGGGCTCGAGCCCTGGAGGGACGGGTCGTCCTTGTCGACGGAATCCCAGTACGTGCGATCGCCCTTGAGGTAGACGTCATGGGAGATGCGACGCATCGTCACGTGGCCCACCTCGTCACCCTCGTAGGACATCTCCGACGGCTCGCCGTCCAGCTCGCCGAGGAAGGTGGCCCTGGGGCCGGAGCCGTCCGCGCTGTCCGTTCCTGTCAACGACAGGGAGGTGTAACCGCACACCGACTGTTGGGTGCGCGACCAGACATCCTTCGCGCTCGGCTGTTCCGCAGGGGCCGAGGCGCTCATCGATGCGGTGCCTGGTGCCGTCGAGCTCCCCGACGGGCCCTTCACCGGACCCGACGCGGGCTGCCCCGCGTCATGCCCCATCGTGCAGCCGCTCAGCACCACCGCCGTCACGGCGATGGTGCTGAGCGTGCGGGACGCGGGCAACGCGGTCGTCCTGTCGGGGAGGCGGGGGACAGCTCAGCTGCCCATCGCGTCCGTGATGGACGTGGCACCGCTCGGTGCCTTGATGCCGTAATCCTTGTCGTGCGACAGGAACGTCACCGTCTTCATCGACTCATCGGACTTCGCCGACGAGCCCGACGTGGAGGCGACGGAGGCGCTGTCGAAGCCCTCGGTCTTGAGGATGTCGCGGCGATCCTCCTGCGACACCCACGCGGTGACCTTCTTGTCCTCACTCTGGATCTTCCAGGCATCCTTGCCGTCGACATTGTCCTCCGACACGGTGGCCTTGTCGGAGAGCAGCTTCTTGTTCGGCTCCGAGGAGTCGTTCTTGATGTTGTCGATGAGTTCCTTGAACCCGGTGTTGGACGAACCGTCCGCCGGCATCTCGAGCCACTTGTCGGCGATCTTGTCCGTGTTGGATGCCGCGGGCGAACCCGAACTCGTCTGCGTGAAGAAGGCCTTGTTGGCCTTCATGTAGTTCTTGGAGTCAACCGTGATGAGGTCCATCGTGCCGTCGCCGATCTTGCCGCTCATCTCGAGCTTGCCGCCGTTGACGTCGCCCTTGGCCGTCATCGTGGCCGGCTTGCCGTCCGAGGTGCCTTCGCCCTTGAGCTCGAGGCTCTTGTAGGCGCCGGCGGTGTCCTGGGCCTTGTTCCAGGCGTCCTTGGCCTTCGGAGCCTCCTTGCTCGAGCAGCCGGTGACACCGGCTGCCGTGCCGGCCGCGAGGACGAGGGCGAGGGCGGACGTGCGGAGCTTCGTCATGGTTTTCCTCCCAGAGAAGTTGGTTGTGCCCCCAGTGTTGCAGGTGGCCTTCACCGTTCAGACGTGTCGGGCGCCGCCATCGTGCCCTTCGTCGCCGAGGGAGTCGAGCGGTGGGTGCCCCGGCATGATCGTGTGCGTCGTTCGGGCCGCGCGCTGCCGGCGTGCGGAAAGGAATTTGCGCGCGCCACTAATCTTGACGTCATGGACGCCATCTCCGCACTGACCGGTCATCTGAGCAACGCGATCGCCTCGGCCCTCGGTGACGAGTGGCGCGACGCCGACCCCGTCATCCGTCCTGCGAACAAGAAGCAGACGAGCGCCGACGTGCAGGTCAACGCGGCGATGGCACTCGCGAAGAAGGTCGGCAAGAACCCGCGCGAGGTGGCGTCTGCGATCGTCGAGGCGCTGCGCGCGGACGACGAGGTCATGGCACTCGTCGACGACGTCGAGATCGCCGGGCCCGGCTTCCTCAACATCACGCTGTCGACGGATTGGGTCGCGGCGCAGGCGTCGACGATCCTCGCGGACGGCTCGCTCGGCGTCGCGCCGGCAGCGAAGACCGAGATCATCCCGATCGACTACTCCTCGCCGAACGTCGCGAAGGAGATGCACGTCGGGCACCTGCGCACCACCGTCGTCGGGGATTCGCTGGCGCGTGTGCTCGAGCGGCTCGGGCACACCGTCATCCGGCAGAACCACGTCGGCGACTGGGGCACGCCCTTCGGGATGCTCATCGAGCACCTTCTCGAGGTGGGCGAGGATTCGCCGGAGGCGGCGCTGCTCGAGAGCGACCCGAACGCGTTCTACCAGGCGGCGCGCACCAAGTTCGACACGGCCGAGAAGGCCGAGCCCGCCGGTTCGAAGGGTGACTTCAACACGCGGGCCCGCAAGCGCGTGACGTTGCTGCAGGGCGGTGACCCCGAGACGCTCGCGCACTGGAACAAGCTGATGGAGCGCTCGAAGGCGTACTTCAACAAGGTCTACGGGTTGCTCGGCGTGACGTTGACCGACGCCGACCTCGCTGGTGAGTCGACGTACAACGACGAGCTCGCGGGCATCTGCGACGACCTCGAGTCGCGTGGCATCGCCGTCGTCTCCGACGGGGCGCTGTGCATCTTCCAGGACGAGTTCACCGGGCGCGACGATGCGCCGGTGCCGCTCATCATCCGCAAGTCCGACGGCGGGTACGGCTACGCGACGACCGACCTCGCGACGGTGCGTCACCGCTCGTTCGACCTCCAGGGCGATCGGATGGTGTACGTCGTCGGCGCGCCGCAGAACTTGCACTTCCGCATGACGTGGGCCGCCGCCGACAAGGCCGGCTACATCCGCCCCGAGTCGACGCCGATCCACGTGCAGATCGGGTCGGTGCTCGGCAAGGACGGCAAGATGTTCAAGACGCGCTCGGGCGACTCGGTGCTGCTCATGGACCTGCTCGGCGAGGCCGTCGACCGCGCCGCGGGCGTCGTCAGCGAGTCGAAGGCGGAGATGAGCGACGAGGAGCGCGCCGTCGTCGCGCGTCAGGTCGGCATCGGCGCGGTGAAGTACGCCGACCTGTCGGTCTCGCACGACTCGGAGTACATCTTCGACTTCGACCGCATGCTGGCGTTGACGGGCAACACCGGCCCCTACCTCCAGTACGCGGCGACGCGCATTCGCTCGATACTCGCGCGTGCCGCCGAGGCGGGGTACTCGCCGGCGGCGGAGATCACGCTGGGCGAGGACGCCGAACGCGCCCTCGCGTTGAAACTGCTCGACTACGGCGCCGTCGTGGCTGCCGTCGGCGAGTCGTTGGAGCCGCATCGCCTCGCCGGTTACCTGTTCGAACTGGCGACGACGTTCACGGCGTTCTACGAGAAGTGCCCGGTGCTCAAGGCTGATGACGACGACGTCCGTGCGTCGCGTCTGGCGTTGTGCGAACTGACGCTGGGCGTCCTCGTCGACGGATTGTCGCTGCTGGGCATCGAGACGCCCGAGAAGATGTGACGCTCGGGGCCCTCCCGGACCTGCCCCATCGGCGATTTACCTCCACATTCGCTCGATCCTGCAGGAGCGTCAGGGATGTTCCGGGCGGGGCTCGAACCAACGGAACGTCAGGTTGATGCGGGGTTCGGTCACTCGCGTGCGTTTCGGAACGGCGTGCTGCCAGGCGCTCTGCGAGTCCTCGCGCATGACGACGAGGCTCCCGTGCGTGAGTGCGAGCGTCTCCTTCACGGTGTGATCGTCCTTGCGGCGCATGACGAAGTCGCGCGTGGCGCCGAGCGAGACACTTGCGATGGTGGGCGCATGGCCCAACTCGGCTTCGTCATCGCTGTGCCAGGAGATGGAGTCCCGGCCGTCGCGGTAGAGGTTGAGCAGCACCGAGTTGTAGGGCGCTCCGGTGTCGGCGGCCAGACGCTCCCGCAGCGCGGCGAGCTTGGGCGTCCACGCGTTCGGCGGCTGTGTCGAGCCGGAGAAGGTGTACGGCGCGTCGGCGTACCAGGCGATGAGGCGTGGCATCGCGATCGTGCGGCCGTACATGGTGAGCGACGACGTCCGCCAGGGTGTCGCGCCGACGAGGTGCGACATGAGGTGGTCCGCCTCCTCCGTCGACAGATACGTCGCGCGCAGCTCGATCGGTGCCTCGCCCATGCCGCCCCTTCCTTGGCAGGTGCCCGCCCCATGATGCGGCACGACGCACGAGTGGGGCATCCCCGACGTCGCCCTTCCTCACTCGAGCGATCCCACGCATGGGTGGGGCATCACGAGGCGCGTAACCTCACCTCGGCGCGACAGCGGTGAAGACCGCGACGACGAAGCCGTCGTCATGCGCGGGGGAGTGCATCTCCCACGTCGAGAAGCGCGCGTCGAGGCGCCAGCAGGCGGCGTCGGCGTCGTCGAAGAACTGCTCGAACGTGTAGCCGCGGCCCGCGCCGAAGCCGACGGCGAGGCGCCCGCCGTCACGCACGCACTGACGCATCGCGGCCAGGCCGTCGCGGCGTGCGTCGTCCGGCATGAACGGCATGACGTTGCCCGCACAGACGATCGCGTCCAACGGCGTGACGTCGAGATCGTCGAGGGACAGCCGTGCGAGATCGACCACCTCGAAACGCAGCGACGGGTGGTCCTCGCGTGCGGCGGCGATGAGGACGGGGTCGAGGTCGACGCCGACGACGTCATGCCCGAGGGCACTCAACGCGGCGGCCACACGTCCCGGCCCGCAACCCGCGTCGAGGATGCGTGAGCCGGGCGTGACGAGCGCGTTGACGAGCCGCGCCTCGCCACCGAGGTCGTCGCCGCGCGCCGCCATGGCGCGGATGCGGTCGACGTACCACTGCGAACGCGTCGGATCCTCGCTCACCCACTCCGCCCAGCTCGGGTTCTCGCGTCGCGACTCGCGCGTCGGCTCGGTCATGCCAGTCTCCTCGTCGTGGGTCGCACGTCTGCTTCCATCATCGGGGCCGGGGCCGGGGCCGGGGCCGGGGGCATAGGACGGGGCGTGGTTCGGCGCCTCGCCGAAGCCTGAACATGCGGGGCACGGACTCGAGAGACCGTGCCATGCGGTTTCCGAACGGCGTCGGCTCAGCCCCCGAAGCCGTTCGGGTTGGCCGACTGCCAGCGCCACGTGTCGGTGCACATGTCGTCGATGGTCTTCTGGGCCTTCCAACCGAGTTCTTCGCGAGCGCGCGTGGGGTCGGCGAACGTCGTCGGCAGGTCGCCCGCACGTCGCGGCCCGACCTCGTAGGGCAGTTCGCGGCCGCACGCCCGCTCGAACGCGTGCAGCAACTCGAACACGCTCGTGCCCTCACCCGTGCCGAGGTTGAACGCGCGCGCCGAATCGTCCATGGCGTCAAGATGATCCAGCGCCGCGACGTGCCCTGCCGCGAGATCGACGACGTGGATGTAGTCGCGCTCGCCGGTGCCGTCCTTCGTGTCGTAGTCGTCGCCGAAGACCCCGAGCTTCTCGCGGCGCCCGACGGCGACCTGCGCGATGTACGGCATGAGGTTGTTCGGGATGCCGCTCGGATCCTCACCGATCAGCCCCGACGAGTGCGCGCCGATCGGGTTGAAATAACGCAGCAGCGCGGCCTTGAAACCGGGCGACGCAGCGGCGACGTCGGTGACGATCTGCTCGATCATCGCCTTCGTCCAGCCGTACGGGTTCGTGGCGCGCAGCGGCTCGTACGTCTCGCTGTACGGCAGCGGCGCGTCGGGCCCGTACACCGTCGCCGACGACGAGAACACGAACTTCTCGACGCCGTGCGCCGTCATCGCCGACAGCAGCGAGAACGTCGAGTCGAGGTTGTTCGTGTAGTACATGAGCGGCTTCTCCACGCTCTCACCGACGGCCTTGTACCCCGCGAAGTGGATGACGGCGTCCGGCTTCACCGAGGCGACGAGGGCACTCGTCGCGGCAGCGTCCGTCAGGTCGATCTCGTGCAAGTCGATCGAGCGGCCGGCGATCTTCTCCAGGCGCGGCAGCACGGCCGGGCTCGAGTTCGAGAAGTTGTCGGCGATGACGGGTTCGTGCCCCGCCTCGATCAGGGCAAGGACGGTGTGGGATCCGATGTAGCCGGCACCACCGGCAACGAGTACGCGCATGACCTCAGCCTAGGCGCCCCACCCGCCGAGAACGATGAGACGCGGCTGTGCGCCGGCCCAGGGCATCTCGGGCATCAAGGGCGCCGCGGCCGTAGCCGACATCCCCAGCGCCCCGCGGCGAGGGCTCACCGATACGTGATGAGCGAACGATCCCCGCCGAGATGAGCGTGGTCGTTGAGGCTCACTGCGGTGAGCGCCGACCCGGCAAGCACCGTCGTCACGCCCGTGTTGACGGTCACCTCGTTGAGGCGCCGCCACACCGTCACCGCGCCGTCAGGCAACGCCGCGGGCAGCGTCGATGCCGGTGACGGCGCCGTCAGCAGCCCCGCGGCGACCCACGCGATCGGCCCGCCGGAGCTGACGACGACGGCGCTGCGCCCCGACTCGAGGCGCGAGGTCACGCGCCCGAGCGCGAGCGCGACGCGGTCGCGGAACTGCGAGAACGTCTCGGGATAGTCGTCGTCGAAGTCGCCACTCGCCCAACGCGATGCGGCCGCGACGAACATCTCCTGAAACGCCTTGCGCGGGTGACGGTGACGCGCGAGGTCGGCGCGCATGACGGCGTGGTTGCGGTACGCGGGCTTGTACGCCTCGATGATCGCGTCGTGGTCGTACTCGTTCCACCCCGCATCCGTGCTGACGTCCGACTCCCACCCGGCGGCTTCCCACAGCCGCGACCCGGTGAGTTGCTGACGCCGCATCGTGCCCGTGACGAGGACGTCGGGCGTCACGCCGCGCGCCGCCAACCCCTCGCCGGCGAGGCGTGCCTGACGTTCGCCGAGCTCCGACAGCTGGTCGTATGCCGCGCGCGACGGCCCGGCCTGCCCGTGCCGCACGAGGTGGATGACGCTCACGACAGCCGTCCCGCGCGTCGCATGAGGCGCCGGCAGCGCCATTCGAGGTAGATCACCAAGCCGCGAAACTGCTTGAACGCGGGGTTGCTCGTCTGACCGTTCGCATACCGGTAGTAGATCTGCTGGGCGATGACGGCGAGTCGGAACAGGCCGAAGATCTCGTAGAACAGCTGATCCTTGGGGCTGATCGCACGCCCTGACGCGTGCGCGTAGTACTGCCACACCTCGTCGCGCGTGAGCATGCCGGGCGCGTGCGTGGGCTGACGGCGTGAGCCGCGCATGATGCGGTCATCGTCGGCCTGCACCCAGTAGGCGAGGGCGCCGCCGAGATCCATGAGCGGGTCGCCGAGCGTCGCCATCTCCCAGTCGAGGACACCGATGACGCGCGTCGGGTCGTCGTGCGCGAGGACGAGGTTGTCGAAGCGGAAATCGTTGTGAATCAGGCAGTTTCCGACGTCGTGTGGCTGGTGCTCGTCGAGCCAGGCCATCACCTTCTCGAACGATCCGGTGCCGTGACGCACACCGTGCGTACGTGCCTTGCGGTAGCGCGCCGACCATCCGTCGACCTGCCGCTTGACGTACCCCTCCCCCTTGCCGAAGCGCTCAAGCTCGGTGCCGGCGACGTCGATCGAGTGCAACGCGACGAGCTGGTCGATCGCGGCGGTGCACAGTGCCCGCACCTCGGCCTCGCCGAGACCCAGCTCAGCGGGAATGTTCTTGCGCAGGATGATGCCGTCGAGGCGCTCCATGACGTAGAAGTCGCTGCCGATGACGCCGGCGTCGTCGCAGAACGCGATCATCGGCGCGACGGCGGGGAACACGGGCGCCAGCGCGCGTTGGATGTCGTGCTCACGGCGCATGTCGTGCGCGCCCTTCGCCTTCGTGCCCGCCGGCGGACGACGCAGGATGAGGTCACGGGTCGGGTAACGCAGCAGATACGTCAGATTGCTCGCGCCGCCGGTGAACTGCTTGACCTCCGGCGCCGCGTCGAGTCCGCTCGTGTCTGCGTCGGGGTGCGCGTGCTCACGCAGCCATGCGGCGACGCGTTCGACGTCGAACGCATCCTCGCCGCGCACGTCGGAGGCGTTCGTCGCGACGTCGTCGACGGGCGCCGCCGTGGGGGCCGCGGGAGCGCCAGGAGTGTCCGGGGCCGGGCTCACTTGGCCTCACCCTTCGCGGCGGCCAGGTAGGGCTTGAGCTCGGCGCGCGCGACCATGCCGAGGTGCACCTCGTCGGGGCCGTCGGCGAGACGCAGCGAACGCGCCGTCGCATAAGCGGACGTCAGGGGGAAGTCGTCGCTCATGCCGCCGCCGCCGTGCATCTGGATGGCGAAGTCGATGACGTCGCAGGCGATCTGCGGCACGACGGCCTTGATGGCGCTGACGTCGACGCGCGCGCCTTCGGTGCCGTAGGCGTCCAGCTTCGCTGCCGCGTTCTGCACGAGCAGACGCGCCATGTCGATGTCGATGCGGGCCTTCGCGATGCGTTCGCGGTTGCCGCCGAGCTGCACGAGGGGCTTGCCGAACGCGACGCGCTCGGTGCCACGACGGCAGGCGCGCTCGAGCGCCATCTCGGCGAGCCCGATGAGGCGCATGCAGTGATGGATGCGGCCCGGGCCGAGGCGTCCCTGCGCGATGGCGAACGCCTGACCCGGCCCCGACAGCACGTTGGACGCCGGCACGCGGACGTTCTCGAGCGACACCTCGCAGTGCCCGAGCGGCTCGTCGAGCTGACCCATGACGGGCAGCGCACGCTCGATCGTCACACCGGGCGCGTCGGCCGGCACGAGAACCATCGAGTGCTGGGCGTGACGCGGTGCGTCCGGGTCGGTCAGACCCATGAAGACGAACACCTTGCAGTCGGGGTGCGCTGCACCGGAACTCCACCACTTGCGGCCGTTGATGACGATTTCGTCCCCGTCGACCTCGACACGCGCCGCCATGTTCGTCGCGTCCGAACTCGCGACCGCGGGCTCCGTCATGAGGAACGCCGAACGAATCTTTCCCTCTAGCAGCGGCACGAGCCACTCCTCCTGCTGCTCGCGCGTGCCGTACTTGAGCAGCACCTCCATGTTGCCGGTGTCGGGGGCGTTGCAGTTGAAGATGAGCGGCGCGAGCGCCGTGCGGCCCGTCTTCTCCGCGATGGCGGCATAATCGACGTTGGAGAAACCCTTGCCGCCACGCGTGCCGAAGCGTGCGGCCCACTCGTCGCCGTGCTCGCCGGCGGGCAGGAACAGGTTCCACAGCCCCGCTTCGCGCGCCTGCGCCTTGAGCTCGTCGATCTTCGGGTGCACGACGAACGAGTTCTCGCCGCGAGCGCGCATCGAGGCGTAGTCGCGCGTGATCTCGGCCTCGGCGGGCTCGATCCTCTCGCGCACGAAGGTGTCGACGTCTGCGGCGATCTCGGCCGCGCGGGGCGAAACGGTGAGGTCCATGTCTTGACCGTAACCCCTTTGTTGAGCAATGCTCAATAGGGTGAGCGAGAAAGATTCCAGACCCCGTCAGCGCCTGACACAGGACGAGCGCCGCCGTCAGCTGCTCGGCATCGGGCTGAAGATGCTCACCGAGCGACCCATCCAGGACGTCGCGCTCGACGCCGTCGCCGAGGAGGCCGGCATCTCGCGCGGGTTGCTCTTCCATTATTTCCCGTCGAAGACCGCGTACTACGAGGCTGTCGTCGCAGCCGCGGGTCGCCGCATCCTGCGCAACGTCACCCCGCCCGACGACGTGACGGGCCGCGCGGCGCTCGCCGCGATGGTCGAGGCGTTCGTCGCTCAGATCGAACGCCGACACGAGCTCTATCGCGCCCTCGTCGAGGGCAGCCTCGCCGACGTCGGGGGAGCCGAGGTCGCTGTCACGCTGCGGGAGCGCCTCACCGGCATCGTCCTCGATTCGCTTGCCACAGAACCCGATTCGACGACGCCGCACCCCGCCGTCGTCCACGCCTGGCTCGCGTACGTCGAGGATCTTGCCGTCCAGGGCACACGCCCCGCCGTGCGCGAGCAGTTCGACGCCGGCGCCACCGTCCGTCATGCGCTGGCGGCGCTCGACGCGTTGAGCGGCGTGGCGATCACGCCGTCGCACTTCTCCCCCCAGGACGACGGCGCGCCCCGCCACGACTGCGGGCCTGACGTGCCCAAGCCTGTCACCCCTCACGATCACACCTCCCAGACCCCCACCAAGGAGTAGCCATGCGCGCAGTTCAGGTCGTCACCCTCGACGGGCCCGGTGCCGTCCGTATCAACGACGTCGACGCCCCCACGCCGAAGCCGCACGAGGTGCTCATCGACGTGCGCGCCGCCGGGTTGTGTTACCCCGACGCGTTGCTGACCCGTGGGCTGTACCAGATGAAGCCCGAGCCGCCGTTCACGCTCGGGGCCGAGGTGGCGGGCGTCGTCGCCCAGGCGCCCGAGGGGTCGGGGTTCAGCGTGGGCGACCGTGTCGTCGCCTTCCCCGGCTTCGGGGGGATGGCCGAGCAGGTGTGCGTCGCAGCGCCGTTCGTCTTCCACCTGCCGGACGACGTCAGCTTCGAGACGGGTGCGGCGCTGCCCATGAACTACCTCACCGTGCAGTTCGCCCTCGACCGACGTGGGCGCCTGGCCGAGGGGGAGACGGTGCTCGTGCATGGTGCGGCCGGCGGCATCGGCATCGCCGCGATCCAGCACGCCAAGGCGCGTGGTGCGCGCGTGATCGCCGTTGCCTCGAGCGACGACAAGCGCGCGATCGCCACCCAGGCCGGCGCGGACGACGTCATCGCGCCCGACGGGTTCAAGGACGCCGTCATGGAGCTGACGGACGGCCGCGGCGTCGACATCGTCGTCGACCCGGTCGGCGGCGACCGCTTCACCGACTCGCTGCGCAGCCTCGCAGTCGAAGGCCGCTTGCTCGTCATCGGGTTCACCGGCGGCGCGATTCCCGAGGTGAAGGTCAACCGGCTACTGCTCAACAACGTCGATGTCGTCGGCGTCGGGTGGGGCGCGTTCTGGATGCCGCGCCCCGAGACCGTCCCCGCGCAGTGGAAGGCGATCGAGCCGCTCGTCGCCTCCGGTCAACTCTCACCCGTATTCGGCGAGGTGCGCCCCCTCGAGCGTGCCGGCGAGGCCATCGCCGAGATGGAGGAGCGCCGCGCGACGGGCAAGCTCGTCCTCACGCTGTGACGGTTCGGGTGCCGCCCGGTGCCGAGCCGGGCGCACTCGCCTCGTTCTGCTCGGGATCCGCTCTGCAGGCCCGGCGCACGAGCAGGCCGGTGGCGCCGATGAGGGCGCCGACGACGAACACCGTCACGGCGAGCAGCCCCAGCATTCCGGCCAGGACGGCGTTGATGACACCGGAACCTGCGTGGGTCGTGACGTACTCGCTCGTCGGCAAATGGCCTCCCCCTCAGCAGCCGCGTCGCCTGCGCCGATCGCGCTTAGGGTGCGACTCACGCTCTTGGCTCAGCCAAGCACGGATCGTCGGCGGGCGGGGTTTGCGAGGACGTGAAAAGGTGGGGGCATGTCGTGGAGTTCCGAGCAGATCGCCTACGTCGAAGGAGCGCGTTTCGCGCCGAGCACCATCGGGTACGAACGTGAGGACGTCGAGCGCCTGCGCCGTCGCGCCGTCATCGCGATGAGAGCCGGCAAGCCGCTGCCCGACCTCGATGCGATGGTACTGCGGCGCACCGCGCGCGGCGGGTTGAACCTCGGGCAGGTCGACGGTCTGCGCACCGTGCTGTCGGTGTGGCGACGCACCACGCCGATCGAGGATCCGCAGGACGTGGCACGTCGCGCTCAGGAAGCCGAACTGGCGGCCTTCGCGGGGGTGCGTGACGGCGCGCCGCGCTGGAGTTCGCAGCAGATGGATCGCGTGCGCGACAAGCACTTCACGTTGCTGCGGCGCACGGCGACGAGCTACGACGAGAGCGACGTCGACGACTACCTCGACTCCGTCGTCGTCGCGATGCGCCGCGGCGTCGAGCTGCCCGACCCGGCGCAGGCGCGTTTCGCGTCGTCGGGCTTGCGGCGCGGCTACGACCCGAAGGAAGTCGACGACTTCCTCGACGAGATCGCCCACCTGCGACCGGAGGGATGACGAGCGATGACCGATCCCGACAAGCCCGCCCACGACAGCCGGGCCCCTGAGAACCAGGCTCCCGAGAACCGCGCCCTCGAGAACTCAGGCGATGAGAAGTCAGCCCCCGCGACGAGCTCGCCGGTCGACGACGCCGCGCAGAGCGGCACACCTGCAGGGGCCGACGAGTTGCGTCGTGCGACGCGCGCCGAGGTCGACGCCGAGGGCCTGCCCGACGAGAACACTGTCTCGAAGGCGGCGGTCTACCTCAACCGCAAGCTGCCGCGCACGCGCACCATCACACAGGGGCTCGTGCGTGACGCCGAGGGTCGGGTCATGCTGTGTCAGTTGTCGTACAAGAAGTTCTGGGATCTGCCCGGCGGTGTCGTCGACCCGCACGAGTCACCGGCGCACGCCCTCGTGCGGGAGATCGCGGAGGAACTCGGCGCGACGGCGACGATCACAGGTCTGCGTGTCGTGTCGTGGCTGCCGCCGTGGCGCGGCTGGGACGACGCGATGCTCTACCTGTTCGACGTCGAACTCGACCGTCCGGCAGGCGAATTCGCGCTGCAGCGCAAGGAGATCGCCGGCATCCACTTCGTCGGCCTCGACGAACTCGACGACCGCGTCGCGGCCTACACCGCCAAGGTGATCCGGCGCGCCGTCACGGCGATCGAGAACGGCGAGAGCGGTGTCTACCTCGAGAACGGTGACGAGCCGGGCTGGGCCTGAGCCTCAGACGCGGTAGTCGCTGCGCTCGTCGTCCGGGTCGATGATGAGCCCGAGGACCCATGACACGACCGACACGATGGCGGCGCCGACGACAGCGGTCGGCCAGAAGCGGTCGATGTGGAACGCGAAGCCGAGCTGACCCGCCAGCCACGACGTCAGCATGAGCATCGCCGCGTTGATGACGAAGATGAACAACCCGAGCGTCAGGATGAGGAACGGCAGCCCGAGCAGCTTCGCGAGGGGCCGCGCGAGCGCGTTGACGACGCCGAAGAGTGCGCCGACGACGAGTGCCGTGACCAGCTTCGTCGAGTTCGTCGTGAACCCGTCCGCGAGCGTCATGCCCTCGAGCAGGGCGGCGGCCACCCAGATGGCGGCCGCGTTGATGGCGACCTTGACGAGTGTGCGCATGAACCCACTCTGCCCCGTAGGGCTGAATGTTTCCTCGATCTGAGCGGCGCGCTCGCTGACGGCCGGCCTCAGGTCTGCGGTTGGGTGAACGCCCACTGGATCATCTCGCCCAGGTGGGGGACGTACGTGTTGTAGTTGTGCCCGCCGTGCGCGATCCACATCGCCGACACGTGCGGATCGGCCTTGGCCAGGTCGGCCATGCGCTTCGAGGTGGTCCAGGTCGCCTTGTCCTCACGGCTCGCGACGACGAGCATGCGCGTCGTGGGCATCTGGTAGAGGCGGTAGAGGTGGGACGGGGAGTTGAGGTCGCGCTCACTCTTCGAGCGGTAGAGGTCGCCCGTCGTTCCGTCCGTCATCGATTCGAAGTACCCACCCATCGAGACTGCCGAGCCCCATGGTGAACCGGAACGGGTGTAGAGCGCCTTTGCCGCGCAGTACCCGCCGGTGCTCCAGCCCAGCGCCGACCACTGCTTCGACTCCTTGGCGACTCGCAGGTGCGAACGGATGGCGTTGGGCACCGTCCGCGTCAGGAACGTCAGTTCCTGGGGGCCGTGCGTGATGTTGGTGCACTCGGTGTCGCGTCCCTGCACCGT
This sequence comes from Dermacoccus sp. UBA1591, assembly GCF_002322065.1. Classification (NCBI taxonomy): domain Bacteria; kingdom Bacillati; phylum Actinomycetota; class Actinomycetes; order Micrococcales; family Dermacoccaceae; genus Dermacoccus; species Dermacoccus sp. UBA1591. The sequence goes on from NZ_DCNR01000108.1 coordinate 22,951, forward strand.
CTGGTAGGGCGCGAACACGGCGACGAACGGGGCGGTCGTCCCCTTCTCGACCAGAGCGCTCGCCGTCTGACCGAAGTTGAGGTTCTCGACGGTGGAGCCGACCGTGTTGGCGTAGCCAGGCAGCACGACGAGGACGGGGTAACGCTTGTTGGCGTTCGCCTTGTCGTGGTAGCCCGGCGGCAACCACGCGACGCTCTGCGCGGTGCCACCGCCCGGCGTGGTGATGGGGAACGACTCGAAGCTGCCGCTGCCGGCGGAGCTGGCGTCGACACCACCGGCGGCGATGGCGGCCGCGCCGTTGTCCGTCTTGCCGAGCGCGTCGTCCCAGCTCGAGTAGAAACCGTACTGACGGTTGACGTACAGCCCGAGGGAGGCGACGGCGAGCACCTGGGCGACGACGACCGCCACCCAACTGCCGACGGCGCGCTGCCACGTCGCCTTCGTGCGCTGGCGCACCAGGACGAGCGCCAGTGGCACGATGACGGCACCGATCACCACGAGGGTGAGCAGCGTCGGGCTGGTGATGGACAAGGTGGCCTCCCCTGATCTGATTCTCGGCGTCATTAAAGGTGCCCTTGCTGGGGGAACGATGAAGAACATCTGGAAACCTCGCGCGGCCTAGGCTGGGAGCATGAGCGAATCGCTGGAGACCCCCGTCCGTCTGCGCACCACCCTCGATTCCGTGCCGGGTTACAAGCCGGGCAGGCCGGCGGCCACGGCCGCGGAGGATTCGGAGCGCGGCGTCACGAGCGTGTTCAAGATCTCCAGCAACGAGAACCCGTACCCGCCGCTGCCGTCCGTGCTCGACATCGTGCGCGAGGCCGCGTCGACGATGAACCGTTACCCGGACATGGCGTCGTCGGAGTTGACGCACGCCCTGGCGCAGCGGGTGGGTGTGAGCGCCGACGAGGTGAGCTTCGGCACGGGCTCGGTGGGCGTCCTCGCCTCCCTCATCCAGATCACGTGCGAGCCGGGCGACGAGGTCGTCTACGCGTGGCGCTCGTTCGAGGCGTACCCGATCGTCGTCGCGCTCGCGGGGGCGCGCTCGGTGCAGGTGCCGCTCGACGCCGACGCGCGGCACGACCTCGATGCGATGGCGGCTGCCGTCACCGATCGCACGCGGCTGCTCATCGTCTGCACACCCAACAATCCGACGGGCCCGAGCGTGCGTGCTGACGAGTTGCGCGCGTTCCTGCTGTCGCTGCCGGAGGATCTGCTCGTCGTGCTCGACGAGGCCTACCTCGAGTTCGTCGTCGCGGACGATGCGCCGGACGCGCTCGCCATCTACCGCGAGTTTCCCAACGTCGTCGTCCTGCGGACCTTCTCGAAGGCCTACGGCCTCGCGGGGCTGCGCGTCGGTTACGCGTTGGCGCGCCCGCGCATCACGACGGCGCTGCGCAAGGCGGCCACCCCGTTCGGCGTGAGTGACATGGCGCAGAAGGCCGCCATCGCCAGCATCGCAGCGTTCGACGAACTGCAGGAGCGCGTCGTCGCCCTCGTCGCTGAGCGCCGACGCGTCGTCGACGCCCTGGGCGAGGCGGGCGTCGACATCCCCGACACGCAGGCCAACTTCGTGTGGCTGCCGCTCGGCGAGCGGGCACTCGAGTTCGCCGCCTTCGCGGACGAGAACGGTCTCGTCGTGCGCCCGTTCGACGGTGACGGCGTGCGCTGCACGATCGCCGAGGTCGAGGCCAACGACCGTCTCATCGACGTCGTGACGCGCTTCTACGCGGGGTGAGTCGTCTCTTCGGGCTAGATTCGAGTGATGCCGATCACATCGTGAGACGGGGGTTTCGCGCCTCGATACGACTGTGAACCTGGCCGAAGAAACCGTCGTTCGGATGCGAATTACTCGTCGGTAGCCAGGTAGCGTCTCCTAGGTGGCGTGACCTGCGTCACAAGCCCTGTGGTGGCGTCCCGCACTCCGTGACGTCACCCCCGAACGCCTCGCGCCCCGCACTCAGGGCGACGTCGCGCAAGGAGGAAACGATGACGATTCCCGACGCTTCGCGCACCAATCACGCAGCGCACCTCGATGGGGTGACGCACGTGGCCGGTCATGCCCTCGACGGCAAGCCGGACATCACCGACGGCGGCCCCGACATGGTGCAGCTCATCGCACCCGACGGCACCCGCTCGCCGATGACGAGCGTCAATGAGCCCTACATGGAAGCGCTCAAGGCCATCACGGCCGAAGAGGTGCGCGCGATGTACCGCGACATGGTGCTGGTGCGCCGATTCGACATCGAGGGCTACAGCCTGCAGCGCCAGGGCGAGCTCGGCCTGTGGCCGCAGCTGCTCGGCCAGGAGGCCGCCCAGGTCGCCGCCGGCCACGCGCTGCGCGAGCAGGACTACGGCTTCCCCGGCTACCGCGAGCACGGCGTCGCGTTCTGCCGCGGCATCCAGCCGAGCCAGGTCTTCGCGCTCTACCGCGGCGTCACGCACGGCGGCCACGACCCGCGCAAGCACAACTTCAACACCTCGACGATCGTCATCGGCAACCAGATGCTCAACGCCGTCGGCTATGCCATGGGCCTGCGCCTCGACGGTGTCGTCGGCACGGGGGACGTGAACGTCGACGCGGCCGTCATGGCATTCACCGGCGACGGCGGCACGAGCCAGGGCGACTTCAACGAGGCGATGGTCTACGCGGCCGTCAACCACTCGCCGATGGTCTTCTTCATCCAGAACAACGGCTGGGCGATCAGCGAGCCGAACACGCGTCAGTTCATCATCCCGCCCTACAAGCGCGCTGACGGCTTCGGCTTCCCCGGCGTGCGCACCGACGGCAACGACGTCCTCGCGACGTACGCCGTCACCCGTCGCAGCCTCGACAACGCGCGCAGCGGGCTCGGCCCGACGCTCGTCGAGGCGTTCACCTACCGCATGGGCGCGCACACGACGTCCGACGACCCGTCGCGCTACCGCGACTCGGCACACGTCGAGGCGTGGAAGGCAAAGGATCCGATCGCACGTCTGCGTTCGCTGCTCGAGCGCGAGAACCACGCCGACGCGGCGTTCTTCGACGACGTCGACGCCGAGGCGAAGGAGCTCGCCGCCGAGTGGCGCCGCTCGTGCCTCGAGATGCCCGACCCGGAGATGACGGCGATGTTCGACCACGCCTACACGGTCATGGACGACCAGCTCACCGCTCAGCGCGACGAGTTCGCGGCCTACCTCGCCTCCTTCGAGGACGATGCAGCATGAGCGGCGCTTCCACGAGCACGGCCCCCGGCGCCGAGAAGGCCGCGAAACCCAAGAAGGCCCCGAAGCTCTCCCTTGCCAAGGCGCTCAACGCGGCGATGCACGACGCGATGGCGGCCGACGACAAGGTCGTCGTCATCGGTGAGGACGTCGGCGAGCTCGGTGGCGTCTTCCGCCTGACCGACGGGTTGAAGAAGGAGTTCGGCGAGCGCGTCATCGACCCGCCGCTGGCCGAATCCGGCATCGTCGGTTCGGCCGTCGGCCTCGCGATGCGCGGGTACCGCCCGATCGTCGAGATCCAGTTCGACGGGTTCGTGTACCCGGCGTTCGACCAGATCGTCAGCCAGGTCTCCAAGGTGCACAACCGTACCGAGGGCGCCGTCAAGCTGCCCATGGTCATCCGCATCCCGTTCGGCGGCGGCATCGGCGCCGTCGAGCACCACAGCGAGTCGAACGAGGCGTACTTCGCGCACACCGCCGGCCTGCGCGTCGTGGTCTGCTCGCGCCCCGTCGACGCGTACTGGATGATGCGTCAGGCCATCGACTGCGACGACCCGGTCATCTTCTTCGAGCCCAAGCGCCGCTACCACGAGCCCAGCCCCGACCAGCTCGACCTCGCCGCCGGCCCCGCTCGCGGCCTGTTCGAGGCCGAGGTGCTGCGCGAGGGCACCGACCTGACGCTGCTCGCGTACGGCCCGATGGTGCGCACGTGCCTCGACGTCGCCGCGGCCGCCGAGGCGGAGGGTCGCTCGCTCGAGGTCATCGACCTGCGCACGCTGTCGCCGATCGACGAGGAGACGATCTGCGAGTCCGTGCGCAAGACCGGCCGCGCCGTCATCGTGCACGAGGCCGCACGCTCGTACGGCGTGGGCGCCGAGCTGGCAGCGCTCCTGCAGGAGCGC